>CALGCU010000095.1 GCA_937886455.1 uncultured Bacteroidales bacterium
CTGAAGAAGAAGGCAAACCGGTAGGCATCGATAAAGAAGATCCACAATATGAAGAAGCAAAGAAAGCGATGAAAGCATCACAAAAAGAGTTTTCTAAAACCCTTGCTTCTTATGCCGACTGCTATGTAAACGATGCATTCGGTACCGCTCACCGCAAACATGCTTCTACTGCAGTTATTGCTGACTATTTTGACAGTGACCACAAAATGTTAGGCTACTTGATGGAGAAGGAAGTACAAGCCGTAGAAAACATTCTCAACAATATCAAACGTCCATTTACAGCCATCATGGGTGGCTCTAAAGTTTCTACCAAGATTGGTATCATTGAAAACCTCATGGACAAAGTTGACAACCTGATTCTCTGTGGAGGTATGACCTACACATTTGCTCGCGCAAACGGAGGCAATGTAGGTAACTCTATCTGCGAAGAAGACAAATTAGACTTAGCTCTTGACATTATTGCTCAAGCCAAAGCCAAAGGTGTTAACTTAGTATTAGGTGTTGACTGCGTGGCTGGCGATGCATTCAGCAATGATGCCAATACACAAGTAGTACCAGTCAATGCTATTCCGGAAGGTTGGGAAGGTATGGATGCAGGTCCTAAGACTCGTGAACTTTTCGCCAATGCCATTGAAGGTTCTAAAACTATTCTTTGGAATGGTCCTGCCGGAGTGTTCGAGTTTGACAATTTCACAGCCGGTTCTCGCACAGTTGCAGAAGCTATTGCTAAAGCCACTAAAGAAGGTGCATTCTCTTTGATTGGAGGAGGTGACTCTGTTGCATGTATCAATAAATTTGGTATGGTTGACGAGGTGTCTTACATTTCCACCGGAGGTGGTGCACTCTTAGAAGCCATTGAAGGAAAAACGCTTCCGGGAGTAGCTGCTATCAAAGGATAATCACCTTATATATTTTTACGCATAAAAGGTGTGTCAGCACGTTAGTTGGCACACTTTTTTTATGTTTGAGACAGAAATGACCTGATTTTTATAATCCTACATCGTCATTAGTTTTGGTGTAATTTATCATAATGTCAAAGAACGCTTCTTTGCCCACGCATAACACGAAGGACACTGCAAATATACAACACCCGAAAGTGGCATTGTTACTTTTTGTTACTTTTGGGGCATTCCGTTGCGATAAGTTACAATAAATTACTTTCCGTTAGCTATCTCCTGAACTGCACCCAAGAAGTTGGACAGGAATCAAAGATTTTATTTATTTTTGTAGAAAGATTTATTATCTCATCCCTTAAGGACAAACCAGATGTCAAAACACACACTACTCCTTCAAGCCGCAACAAAATTCATTTTGGGTTTTCTATGTATCGGACTAATGCTATTTCTTTCTGCCGGAGACATTCACTATTGGCAAGGTTGGGTCTTCATGGGAGTGCTATTCATCCCCATAGCATTGGCAGGCATTGTGTTATATATCAAGAGTCCTACTCTCCTACAGAAACGGCTCAATCACAAAGAGCAAGAGCCGGAACAACGCCTTGTGGTAAAATGTAGCGGACTGCTTTTTATGATTTGTTTTGTAGTGGCGGGATTGAATTGGCGATGGCAATGGTGGATATTACCCGAGTGGGCAACATGGACGAGTGTTGGGATCTTTCTGCTTTCCTATAGCCTCTATGGAGAGGTATTGAGAGAGAATGCCTATTTGTCGCGTACAATTGAGGTACAAGAAAATCAGAAAGTGATAGATTCCGGTCTGTATGGTATTGTGCGTCATCCCATGTACACCGCCACCACTTTATTGTTTTTGAGCATGCCCTTGATATTAGGTTCCTTTATATCTTTTCTTATCATGCTCGGCTACTTGCCACTCATTGTGACAAGAATCAAAAACGAAGAGAGGGTTTTATCCCAAGAACTAAAGGGATACAACACATACAAGCAACATGTGAAATACAGACTGCTTCCATACGTGTGGTAAACGTGTTTTTGGTATCGGATAAATAAATCATTGTTATCACTCCGGTGATGTAATGTACATCTCACAATTGTGGCAATCAAAGTGTAGTTGCAAGCGTTGATTTCCGTGTTGTAGAAATAGTGGATAGGTTGGTTGTAGGGAGGCATTCGGATGATGTTTGGGACAAATACCCATCTCATAGCGCAAGCAGTATTTGCAAGTCATTAGCCGTGCGTTTTTCACGGGTTTAAGTTCAAATGCCGGTTCTATGCTTGTCACTCCATGTTCCTGATAAAAATCCTGCGCTTTTCTGTTGTAAACATTCGCAGCATAGGTCAAGGACGGAGCATAGTGTTGATGTACTTGCTCATGACGCACGTGTGGCGTAGGTTTCTGCGCTGCAAGAACCTCTATCATCTGTGCCACCGCATCTCTTCTGGCCGCATTCAGACGTGATGCGGGCAAGAAGTAGCGCTCTGCTTGGTGAATCTCCGTATTCGTAACCACAAAAGGAGTATCTCCCAATTTAGCCAACTGTTGTCTTATGGTTTCCGCCATGCGTTCCGGTTGTTGTGCCGGTGTGTGAGTTTCCCTCAGTAAGACTGTGACTGTCTTGTTTCTTGTCAGTTCAGACAATTGCAAACTAAAACCCTCTTCCACCACCGATAGGGTCCACTGCACAGGAAGTTTTCTCTCTGCAGTTTTTTGCGTTAAAATCGCTTCAAAACGTTGGTCATAATTTCGCAACAGCGGTGTTCCTTTGACGGTTTTTTCTAATGGAGTGAGGGTGGTAATCGTTGTGATGGTTCCTCCTTGCAGTGTGTTCACCCTGAACCCATTCAATCCTTTTTCCGACACATAGCAGAGTCCGTCCCCATTATGCAACTCGGTGATAAGGCGTGCTTTCATTTGTTTTCCATCCACAGCGATGACTTCTCCCACACACTCTCCGGTGGATTTAGGTGTGTCCCATTGGGCTATCTTGGTGCGTTCACCTGTGAGGAAATAATCCGTTTGTCCCCGATGAAAAGTCTTGGTAGGACAAGGTTCAAAGAAATGTGTCACCTTGCCACACGAAGCCGGTGTTATGTGAGGATGTTCCAGCATAATTTGGTCAAGTTTTTGCCGATAGTAACTCACCACATTTTTCACATAGTTCACATCCTTCAGTCGTCCTTCTATCTTAAACGATGTCACTCCGGCTTGTGCCATTTGCCACAAATAGTCGCTTCTGTCCATATCTTTTAAGGAGAGCAGATGCTTATTTTGCAGGTATTTTTTTCCTCTTGCATCCACCAGGTCATAGGGCAGTCGGCATAGTTGTGCACACGCTCCTCTGTTGGCGCTACGCTGGCACATTGCTTGGCTCAGATAACATTGCCCACTGTAAGACACACATAATGCCCCATGCACAAAGGCTTCTAATTCAATAGAGGTGTTAGCCCGTATTTCGGCTATTTGTTGCAAAGAGAGTTCACGCGCCAGCACCACCCTTGCAAATCCACACTTTTCCAGAAAACTCACTTGCTGTGTGGTGAGATTGTTAGCCTGTGTAGAAGCGTGCAGGCTAATGGGGGGCAAGTCTAATCGCAAGAGTCCCATGTCTTGTATAATCAGTGCATCCACACCGATATTATAGAGCTGATGAACCAGTGTTTTTGCCTCTCTTATCTCTTGGTCATCCAAAATGGTGTTTAGGGTAACAAGTACTTTTGCACCATACAAATGAGCTTCTCTTACAAGGCGTTCAATATCGTTCAATGAATTTCCGGCTGCTTGTCGTGCGCCATACTTCGGTGCACCAATGTACACAGCATCCGCTCCATGGCGAATAGCTTCCATGCCGATTTCAGCATTCTTTGCCGGGGAAAGGAGTTCTAATTGCATGATTACGCTAATTCACTGAGTTCTAACCACCGCATTGTCTTTTCATCTATCTCTTCGTTGAGTGTTTCAAATCGTTGTGACAGGGCAGTAATTTCTTCCATTGAACACATACCCGAAGAGAGTTTTTCCGTGATTTCCTTTTTCTCTTCCTCTAAGCGCGGGAGTTCTTCCTCCAGTTTTGCCCATTCTTGCTTTTCCTTAAAACTCATGCGCTTAGGTTTGTCACTAACCGGCTTGTCCGCCACCATGTTCTTTTTAGGAGTGTCTTTGGGTTTGGCAAGTGCTTGCTGCTGTTCTCTCCATTGTTTCCTATCCCCGTATGGGTCAAAACATGGGTCAGGCTGTTTTTCTTTCCCCCAGAGCAGGATCTATGCCCCGTCCCAAGGTT
>CALGCU010000096.1 GCA_937886455.1 uncultured Bacteroidales bacterium
GACTGCAAACCATCATCGCCGGCTATCAAAAAGGAAAAGAAACACGTCCATTGGCAGTGAGAATTATCGGAACAGTGAAAGATGCAGATATGGACTATTTTGGCAGTTCAGCAGAAGGTTTGCAAATCAAGGGTAAGGCAGCCTATTCCAAAATGCCTATCACAATAGAAGGTATTGGCGAAGATGCTACCATACATGGTTTCGGAATGTTGGTGAGAAACTGCACAGGAGTGGAACTTCGAAACTTTGCATTGATGAACTTCATGGATGACGGTATTTCTTTTGACACTGACAATAGCAACTGTTGGGTACACCACGTGGACTTTTTCTACGGAAAAGCTGGCAGTGCATCCGACCAAGCAAAAGGTGATGGATCATTAGACCTAAAAGCCGGAACTAAATACATGACCTTGTCCTACCTACATTTTTGGGATAGCGGAAAGATGTCATTGTGTGGTATGGGAGGAGATGAAGAAAACTACATCAGCTACCACCACAACTGGTTTGATCACACCGACAGCCGTCACCCACGTGTGAGAAACATGACCGTGCATGTTTGGAACAACTACTATGACGGATGTTCAAAATATGGAGTAGGAGCAACCACAGGTTCTGATATTTTTGTGGAAAACAACTACTTTAGAAACACCAATAAACCCATGATGATTTCCCTGCAAGGAACCGACATATCCGGTGATGGGGACGGAACATTCTCAGGTGAAACCGGAGGTATGATTAAATCTTATGGCAATGAGTTTGCAGAAAAAAGCAGCAACTTCCGCCATGTCACTTACCAACAAAACGCAGTGGAATTTGACGCATACGAAGCAAATAGTCGCACAGAAACAGTGCCATCAAGCGTGAAATGCAAATCAGGCGGTGACACATACAACAACTTTGACACCAACAGCAGTTTGATGTATACCTACACACCACTTCCAGCTGCGGATGTTCCTGCTGCTGTGATGGCCGCTGCGGGACGAATGCATGGTGGTGATTTCAAATGGACATTCAATAACAGCACAGAAGACCGCAATTATGACGTGATTGCAGCTCTAAAAACAGCTGTAGAACAATACAAATCAACTTTAAAAGGTTTTATCGGAACCGGAATTGAAGTGAGTGTGCCCGGACAAGGAGGCAACACAGGAAATGAAGGGGAAGGTGGAAACACCGGAGGTGACAACAATGACAATGTGGTGAGTGGAAGCGTAACATGTGAGTTTGACGGCAAAAAACCATCCAACAGCGCATTCAGCGTAACAGGAAACTACAAAACAGGATTGTCAAAAACCATCAATGGAAAAGAATACACCACAGCCCTAAAAATGGAAAGTGCAACAGAAGTGACATTTACCATCCAAGAAGAAATGACACTTACCATCGTTACCGATGGAGCCGAAGGTAAGAAGATTAAGATAGATGGAGAAAAAACACCTGTAGATGGAAATGGATATGTAATCCTAACACTCACCGCAGGTACACACACCATCACAAAAGGTGACTCAATGAACGTTTATTACATCAGTCTGCAATAATCTATTCCGGCAACAATACATCATCATATAAGTATCTCAACCCCTTCGGATTGAGATACTTTTTTTAGTTTTACAGAAATTTCTCACGCTCTGACTGCGGACACGGCACGCCGTGTCCCTACATTTCTTAATCGCAATTTTAAATAAGACATACTCCCTCCGGCAATAAATTGCCTTTGCCCTCCGTCGTGTCGGAGACGATATGAATAATGACGGACCCCTCTCCTAACGGGACTACCCCTAAGCTAGGGGTAGAGTTTCCAGGAGTTCTATGATGGACTAGGAGAATGAAGGGAGTGGACGTTTGGGTGGAGAGAGGGTTATATAATTCCTAACTTTTCCTATCTCATTCCTATCTAATGGTCCCGAAGTGGTCCCGAGATGGTCCCGAGAAAAATAGGACGCTCATCTTTGGCCTCTGGCATATCGGGGACGTTGTATATATGTAGAAAGACCCCCTCCGTTCCGCTCCGTTTCACTACTCTCCACTCGTCCCCCTTAAAGCGGGGACAGTGCTTTTTTAGTTAGTTTTTGTATGAGGAAAGAATGCTTTTTATATTTTGGATGTATTGTCTTAATTTCCTCATATTCAAGTAGTAATCGCCCTGTCGCCCTAATTAGGGGGACGAGCGCAACGAAGTGACGCGGAGGGGGTATGTTCCTACATCTTTTAAATAAAGTGCTCAGGCTCTGACTGCGGACACGGCACGCCGTGTCCCTACATTTATTAATCGCACTTTTCACTTTTCACTTTTCACTCAAACATACCCCCTCCGGCAATAAATCGCACTGTCACTCTACTTAGGAGGGCAGTGCTTTTTAGTTAGTTTTTTAGGGTGGGTGGTGCTAGCACGATGGATAATGTTTAGCAGGAACGCATCATTTCCAGGATGTGTAAGGCTTTGTGAGGTGTCTCAACCTGTTCTATGCTCACTGAGCGTTTCCCATTTACTTCTCTTAAACGGCATTCACGAGGGTGGGTGGTGATGTACCGCAGGATGAGTCCAAAGGTATCGGATTGATAGTAGGGAGATTGAGGATTGCTGACGAAAAACAGCGTCATCTTACCCCCTTTTAAAAACACTTTTTCTATGCCTAACGAAATAGCTTCCCATCGAATGCGAAGTGTGCAAATCAAATCCAATCCTTCAGACGGAATATCTCCAAAACGGTCGGTGAGACGTGAACAGAATTGCTCTAATTCTGTCTGATTGTGTAGGTTGTCTAATTCCCTCTAGAGGGTGATACGTTCAGAGATATTCTCTATGTAGGTGTCGGGGAAGCAGAGCGATAGGTCGGATTCTATCTGGCAATCGCTCACATAGGTGGTTTGATTAGCTTTGTCTTCTAATTCTTCCTTGTATAAGTCGGTAAATTCTTCTTCTTTGAGTTCAATAATCGCTTCGTTGAGAATTTTTTGATAGGTTTCGTAACCCAAATCGGCAATAAAGCCGCTTTGTTCTGCTCCCAACATATTACC
>CALGCU010000097.1 GCA_937886455.1 uncultured Bacteroidales bacterium
AAGTTTTACTGTGTCATTGAGGTTACATTCAGCAATACCTCCGTGTCCAATACTTACTTCCGCTGTGAGCGAGTCGCTGTCAATAACGAAGTATTTGTCCTTGCTCCAGTTGGTTTGTGCGCTTTCATCTCCTTTCTCATTTACGTATTGAGCAAAGAGTTTCAAGTCGTCATTTGTGCGGAGTATGTATGGGTTTTCTTTTGAGCCGTCTCCGCCCGAGAATTGGGCGAAGCAGGCTGTTGAAGCCAATAACCAAGCGGCTACGGCGATAATTCCCTTTTTCATATAATTATTTACATTTGTTTTCATATTCAATTCCTCCTCTTATTTTACGACAAACTTCAATGCATCTTTCTTTTGTTCGCGTGTAACTCCTACCATGTAGCATCCTTGACGGTTAACTCCAGGGAGAGTGTAAGCACTTTGTCCTTGTACTTTAGTTTGGTAAAGGATTTGTCCCATCATGTCGTAGATGCAGATAACTGCTTCTTCGTCTTGTGCCAAACCATATACAACCACTTCTTCACCTGTGGTGAGGATGTTGCTCTTTAATGCAATCTTAGCCGGAGCTTGTTTTCCTGAGAATACGATTACTTGTGAACGCATGTTTCCGCCACAGATGTTGGCGCCTTCTGTTTGAGGAATGTTGATAACTGCGTAGTAATCACCAGAGCCATTAAATGATTCACCTATGGTGTAGTAGTATCCTGTTTTTCCAGTAAATTCATCGTCTCCAGTTCCGTTTAATACATCCTCAACGTTGTCAACAGTGTTAACAACTTTGTACCATTTCACATCTTCTTCTGTGAATGTGTATCCCTTGTCGTTTAATGCTTTCACGTTCACCATTAACAACCAGTCATATTTATTAATAGCTTCGATGTTGTTATATTCAGTGTAGTTGTCTGCAGTAGGAGTTTGTGCTGTGAGTGTGATTTCTTGCGAGTAGATAGTAGTTCCGCAAGAAGTTTCAGCAGCATAACGGATTACAGAAACTTGTTCAGGAGCAGATACTTCATTGTTGTATGGAGCAAATGTTCCGTCTGCTTGTTTGAGTTCCCAACCAGAGTTTGTAATGGTCATGTGTAAGTCAGTGAGAGAAGCCTCAGTGAGTTGCATGATTTCATCTCCGGTAGCTTTTATGTGTAGAGTGTCACCGCAGACAGCTTCCGGCATGACAGTGTGTTGAGCCAAAACTGGTTCAATATATACTCTAATGTCATAGTCATAACGATAGATGGTTGCAGCATCGTATTCGAATACTGTCCATGTTTCGTCTTTGTTGATAGTAACATCATCTCCGTGTGTTGCATCATATAAAGTTCCTGCGCATACAGTGTCAGTGGTTAACTCTGTGATAGTGTCGGCTGGGTTAACAGTGAGAACATTGTCTGTTCCATAGAGCGTTAAGTCACCGCACTTAGCATCAACTACCAATGAGTAGCGGATGGTGAGTTCTTTGAGTTCGTATGCCAATGGGTTGGTAGAGAGTGCTGTGTAAACGCCATTTTCATCTTTTTGTTCCCATATGATGCTATTTACTGTCAATACATCATTAGCAGCATTGTTAGCTATAGCAGCTTGGAGGTCAGCGTCAGCGACAGTTACGTCAAGAGCAAGACCAGCTTGTGCTGTAATGGTTGTCAATTCGGTCCATGCAGGAACAATTGGTTGCTTCCATGTAACAAGGCTAAAGTCGTATTGGTTGATTTTGTCATTCAAATACTCAAATGTAGTCCATGTAGTATCTGCGTTGATAGTAACATCATCTCCAAATACAGGGGCATACAATGTTCCGACGCATACAGTGTCAGCAACAGGGATGATAGTAGTGTCAGCCGGATTAACTGTGAGAACCTTTTCCTCTCCATAGAGTGTGCTAACACCACATTTGTCATCAATTACTAATCCGTAGCGGATGGTAAGTTCTTTGAGATTATAAGCCAATGGGTTAGCAGAAAGCGCAGCGAATGTACCATCTTCTGCTTTTTGTTCCCAAACGATGTCGTTTACAGCCAATACATCAGCAGCAGGGCTTCCGGTGAGAGTCTTCAACTCGTTTGTAGTAGCAGTTACATCCAGAACAAGACCAGCTTGTGCATTGATTGTTGTGCTGAGGTCTCCCCATGCAGGAACAGTAGGTTGTTTCCATACCTTATATTCATATACATAGATGGAGTCTTTCAGAGTTGTAGTATTGTGTGTTAGGTTAAATACGGTGTCGTTCCATGTTGTATCTTTTTCGATAACTACGTTTTTAAGACGTCCGTTGATTGTGGTACCCACACATACAGTTTCTACATTGTTCTTTTTTTCACGAAGAGGATCTGTAGCGATGAACGTAAATTCCTTGCTAATTCCGCTTGATTCACAGTCTGTAACGAATTGATAACGCAAAGTTACTTGAGTAGTTCTTGTGTCTAACAGATCATTTTTCAGAGGAACATAATCGTTAATTTCTGTGTTGAGTATTTGCCATTTAATTTCCTTTACTTCAGCGAAGATAGAATCAGAAGAAGTATATGCTTTAAATTCATTTATCAAAGCAGTTGTGGTGGCAGTTACGTCAATAGCTTGACCAGCAATAACTACGGGAGCATTTGTGATTGCGAATTTATTGAGAGGTACAACGTATGGAGTATGTTTTACGCGTACATTATGAATAATGATAGAGTCGCCCAAGAGAGTAAGAGGACCATCAGTATAAGTGTAGCGTACACTATCCACCAATGTAGTATCTTTGTCAATTACATAGGTCAATCCTGTGTAAGTTACGAAGTTGTCAATACCTTTACATACGATAGTGTCAAGTATTAAGGTGTCACGTTGAGTAGGCAATGCATCAACTAATTCAGCTTTTAGGTGAACATCACCATCAGTAGAAGTTAGTTTGATAAACATCTGTGGCCATCCCATCTGTTCCATGAAGTTGCGGTCAATAACTTTGTACTTCAATTCAGATGGAGCAAAATCATAACTAAATGATTGGAATTCTTCACCACCACATTCAAAGAAGATAGCAGCTGAAGCAGAAACGTTATTAGCTGTAAGATTAGTTACATTTAATTGCATATCCTTGTCAGGATTGTTGCGTAGTGTATCTAATTCAACATAGTACCATAGGGTTTGATCAGCTGGGTGTGTGTTGCCATGTTCCCAATCATATATAATCGGAGCAGAGCAAGTTTCTCCACGTTTATCAGAGATATCTACACGGAATTTAATATCTTGATTAGCAGTTATACGAATCCATACTGAGTCAACGCCAAGGTTATTGATTTGTTGTCTTTCTGCAACATTCACATGTTTAGCACCAGCACCCAATGTGATGGTACGTTCAGTCATTTGTGTAGTAACGGGACATTCAAAAGCAACTTCAGCTTTGATTTCTGCAGTAGTAGCAGATGTGTTAGTTACAGTTAAAGTAGCATCACCGCTGGTGAAGTTTTGTAAATATTTCACGCTTACAGCATACCATTTTTCACCTGCTGCTTGAGCGATATCTGTGTTGTATTCCATAGGAATAGCACCGTCGCAAGCAGTGATAGGTGTCATGGCAGGCTCCATGTATAGGTTGGCGTAAATACTGTCATCTTCAGCTGTGTAGAGTTGGATGTAGATTGTGTCAGGTTTTAAGCTTGCGATGGTAGCATACTCAATGTTCTTTTCCTGAGTAACAGCTGCTCCTAAAGTAGTAGAGTAGGTTTCCATGGCTTCTGCGTCGCAGTCTGCATAGATTGTAGCCTTTACATTACCTGCTTTACCATTTTTGTTTACAATGCCTATAGTAGCTGCAGTTCCCGGATTATTCTTGATGGTAGTCAAGTCAACCTTATACCACATAGTTTGACCTGCTTTTTGAGTGTATCCACTATTCCAAGCAAAGTCTTTACCAGTCATACAAGTCAATCCTTCATTTTCTTTTTTGAGATTAACTTTGATTTGTATGTCTTGGTTCGTGTTAACAGAGATGTATACATATTGAATGTTTTCGTCCAAAGATTCCAACATATCGCGTGTGATAGCTTTAGTGATTTCACCTCCGGTGGCCAAAGTAGTAGAGCGTGTACCTGCATTTATGCCAGGGCATTCAAATGTAATTTCGCTATCAATGGTAGCCGTTCCTGTACCTAAGTTAGTAACCACGATTTCAGGAATGGTATCACGCATAGTTAAGATAGGCATAATGTCAATTTTGTACCATTGTTTTCCGTTAGCAGCCAATTGTTTATGTCCATTTGTTAAGTCAAATGCAATAGCTTTAGCCAAGTCGCAATCGTTTGGTATAGCAGTGGTTGGTACTAATTCGGCAGATATGCGAATGTTTTGTGTTGTAGTTACTCCAACAAAGATTGTGTCAGATGCTAAGTTTGCATACAATCCGCGTTCTACTACTTTTGTTTGTGTTGCGCCAGCAGCAATAGTTCTTGTTGCGTCAGTAGTAGCCGAGCATGGACATTCAAATGCCATTGAAGCTTGGATTGTAGCAGTGGTACTTCCTAAGTTTTCAATAGTTAATTGAATGTCTTTGTCATTGTTTGCGGTAGCTTTAGCATCCTTGATAGGAATTGCATACCATAATGTGGTTTCTTTATTTTGCCATGCACCTGTGTTCCAGTCAAATAATTTGGCATTTTTACAAGCATTACCTTCAATTCTATTTTTCAAGCGAGCAGAGAATGTGATGTTTGTATTGGTACTTAGTTTCACCCAGATGTAGTCAGTTCCTGCAGGAATTTGCTTGATAAGGTTTCGAGCCAATTCTTTTACTAATACTTGGTTAGAACCCAAGTTGATAGAGCGTGACATTGAAGATGTGTAGGTTTCGGTTAACACTACTTCGGCATTGATATTAGCAGTTTGAGAAGAAGTATTAGAAAGTGTAAGTTCTGCCAATTTCTTTCCGTCTGTGAGTGAAACTACAGGCACTTTATACCATTGTTCTCCGTTAGCAAGGTTGTATTCAGTTTCTAATTCGAAGTCAATAGCGGCTCCGACAGTTTGAGTAGGTTGTACTTCTGCATCTACAACATTTGCTTTGAGAGTGATTTTTTGGTCTGTAGTCAATTTTACATACACTTCATTGTTAGACACCATATCTATGAATGCGCGGTCAAGTTTTCTGGTTTGTGTTGCACCGGCAGCCACTTTCATATTGTTGCCAGTCAATCCAGAACTTGGACAGTCAAAACTAACTCCAGCCTCAATATTAGCAGCTGCAGCTCCCAAGTTTGTAATGGTAATTTCTACTGTTTTAGCAGGATTGTTTTTTGCTTCTGTGATGTCCACTACATACCATTTAGAAGATGCAGCTTGTGTAGTACCAGCATAGTTGAACTGCGGAGCATTCATACAGTCTAGGTCTTTTTCTCCCGGTTCAACAGGTTCAGCAGCAAACTTTACAGGATTATCTGCTTTCAGTGCGATGTACACTTCAGAAACATTCAAGGCATCAATGGTTGAGCCTGACATGTTCATAGCATAGTTTCTTGTAGGCAGAATAGCTTTACTTGTAGCTTCATTCAAAGATGTGAGTGAACCCAACATGATGAATGGTTCTGCTTCGATTGTTGCAGTTACAGAAGTAGATAGGTTGTTTAAGTAGAGCAAGACGTCGTCCCCTTCAGGAACAGCACTTAAGTCTACTTTGTACCACACAGTTTCGTTGTTGCCCGGGTGTTGATTCCCTGCAGCCCAATCGAAATCGATGGCATCCGACGCGGAAGTACCCGTGCCGGCGAACGCCAGAAAGACGCTCATGCACATCGTCAAAAGAAGTGAGTTAAGTCTTTTCATTTGTTTTAATTTTAATTAGGTTTATAATTAGTTATTATTTAATAAATATTCTTGTTTGTACTTGTCCCTTCTCAGTTGACATTCTTACGATATAGTGTCCTGATACGGGGAGTGAGAACGTTGTCGTCGTTTCTTGCATGTTCGTGTTTATTATTTGTTCTCCCAGTAGTGAGTACACTTGTATTCGTGCTCCCATTGGTCCTTCCACTCGGATATTTTCTCCTATATTAGCCATGGTAGGTACGATGCAGAATTTATTTTCTCCATTAATCAAAGAAGTCGCTATAGGTGCTTGTACGTATAATTGAATCTCCCTATCGCATTTACCTTCTTCACGGATACTAATAGGGAATGTACCATATTTATTAATTACGTCCTGGTCTTTATAGATGAAAGGTAGTTCGGTAGTAGCCACAGTCATTGTGTCGTATTCTACTGCTGGTTTCGTAATTGTCAGATTGTAGGTAGTAAACAAGATTGAGTCCGTATGTGAGATGTAGAATGTGTCAACAAATGTTGTGTTGGCATATAATGATGTGTCACTTAAGTGTAAGCCTAATCCTTTGCACAATGTTGTGTCTATGTTTTTTTCAATAGTTTGAAATGGACTTATAAAATATACACGTCCTATGGCTTCTGTGTAAAAATGAAAGTATAAAGAATCTTTTTGAGTATATGCATCATTTAATAAATTCATGTCTGGTATCCACACTTTGGTAGAATCACTTAATATGGTAGATGCTATAACTTCGGATGTGGTACAATTACCTTTGGTTAGTTCTACACGTACAGGTTCTTTTTTATTTTGAATCCATTGTACAGCCATATGTTTTGGTTTGGCTGTGTAGGTTAACATGTAGTGGTTGTCAGGATCTGAAATTACATAGGGTATTTTGTAGTGTACAGGCATGGGATAGTCACATATTGAATGGTGACCTTCGTTGTATGATGTGAAGATGGCACGTCCTGGTGCTCCATGTGTTGGCGCTACTCTAATGTTGACGGTCATCTGTTCGGCTATACTACCCATGTTGCCGGCTGCGTCTAATTTGGCCTGTATGTCTTCGGCAGATAGATTGTATGCACTATTTTTCCCGATTGTTATTGACAATATAGATGTGTCAGACGTACATGTCGGGAATATGTCAAAGTGTACTGAATTTGTTGAGAACCAATACGCTGTAAGTCCTTGTTTGATGTCAGCCAATTTTGCTGTAAACCAAATGGTGTCGGAAACAATCATATCTGTTCCGTAGGTAAAAGGTGTAGATGCTCCTTTACAGTCACAATAAAAATAGGGAGTAGTGATGCCTAATGAGGCAAGACATTCTCTTTCTTCTTCACATGTTTCCGGGTTTCTGCATAAAAAACCACCGATGATGTCATCAAAAATACCAGCAGAAACATTGTTGATTGTTAACAATGTTATTGCTACCATGTATAACCATTTTGTTGCTTTCATTTTCTTTGTTTCTCTCTGTTAGTTAGTGTGGATGAATTTTCTAATTATTTATAAGTTTGATGGCTCTTCCATCTTCACACTGTACTATGTACACGCCTTTTGGCATGGCGATAGATTGAGGTTGTGAAGATAGTAAATAAATTTCTTTTATACAAACACCAGTAAGGGTAAAAATGTTCACTTTTTGATTTTTTTGTGTGTGTATTTCAATTCCTTGTGTCGTTTTTTTCCATGTAATGCTTTCTTCTTGCGTTTCTTGTAGTTCGGAAGAAGACTCAATTTTAGGCTCTACAGTTAGAGTGCCCGGTAGTTGATTAACAAAACGTAAAAAGATATAATCAGCATCATCGTAGTAACTCCAACGTATTGTGGTGTTTTTTTCTACCCATACACTATCTTCTCCTGCTGCAAAAGTATAAGGCGATGGTTGTAAAACATGTATGTTATCATGTGTTAAGTAAAAGTCACATGCGTCAGCTACGTAAAGCGTGGCAACAGCATCACCTTTCCAGGTCAATTTAATATCTTTCCCCATCCAATCCGGAATGTAAATCTTGTACTTAGAGCGTGCGTTGGCAGGTATTTCAGTCGTAGTGTTTAATTCAATAAATTGGCTTTCAGTGTGGCAATTTTCATCCCATTCGGTCAAACTGAGTTGTCCTTCTTCCGGAATATTGAAGCGTACATAAAGTGTTCCATCTAATGAACGACGTGCCAATTCTTTCAAGTCATCCGGTCGTAGGTCATAGTGCGTGATGTCCTCTCCTTTGGGACGACTCACAGTGAAGCTGTCTATTAAAGTCTCGTCAGGGTTTTTAGGGTCAAAGAAACATGATGTTCCTAAATATACCTTCAATTCTGATTCTTTAGACCATACGAATCGTACGTGATTTTCAGCCCATTGTTTTACGGGTATGTTTAGTACGGCGTCAGCATCTGTGGGTGTGAGAGTGGTTACCTGATTGAGATTTAATGTTGGTGTAGAACCGAGACATACTTCAAAGCGAGGGTCCATTACAAAATTGAATGTATATGTTTCTACATTACCAGCTTCAGCAGTAACTCTGATTTGTGCGAAACCAGGTACTCCCTTTGCTTGTTCAATTACCATGGTAGCCTTTTTGTCGTTGGCAACAGCGTTTACAATAGGTAATTTGCTTACCTGTGTTCTGTAACTTACTTCTCCATCTTTAAGAGCAAATGCTTTTCCATCAATAGTTACCTCTTTGAGAGTTGCATCCTTGCTTCGGCCTGCAATAATGTGCAGTGTGTATGTCTGAGTGTTTCCAGCTTCAGCAGTTACTTTGATAGTTGCTGTTCCAGGAATAGTAGTTACTTGTGTAATTTCTACAGAAGAAGTTGTGGCATTTGCAGTTGCAGTTACCACCGGTGCGGAAGTGGTTACTTCAATGTCTTGATATACGGCAGTTTGTGGTAAGAAGTTTTCTAATGCAACCCCATCAATGGTAATGCTCTTCAGGGTTGCATCTACGTTTCCTGTGCTTGTTATGGCAGAATTTTTCAAGATGTAAACTTTTTTGCCGAATGTAAGTTCGGTACCTTGACGGTTGAGTGAAGGCTTTTCTCCGTTGTAGGCATCATATACGTAGGTGGCATTTTGCCAGCTCTTCAGCATGTTGGCACGTGTAGCCCCTTGTGGGAATACAGCAGTGATTGTGAGTGTTTCGTGGTCGATCATAGCTTTGAATGTTTGATCGCCGTAGGTGAGTATTACTTCTTTCAAAAGGCTGATTTCCTGGTACTCTTCAATTTTCAATACTCCTTCTTTTTCTGCATACAAGCGTACATAGAGTTCAGTTTGGTATATTTCTTTAATCCATTCAGAAGTACGTTCTGGCTTCATGGTAATGGTGTCTTTGGGCATGGTAAACTTGTCGCGGGTAAATGCATCTTTGCTTAATCGACAAGTTGTTCCGTCATAAAATTCTAAGTTGCCATCTCCTTCCCATGTTATACGGTACTGTTTGTCTATCCATTCTCCGATAGGCCAAAGATGTACATATACAGAGTCTTCAGGTGCTACGCGCAGTGAGGTGTTTAGTCCCAAAGTGTTAACGTATTCACGGCATTGTGCATTCACAGATTTCGATACGATATCCACTGCAGCTTGTCCGTAGTTTACTACCCTTACGTATGCCGGAATCGCATAGGTCACTCCTTGATTGTAGAGCATGTCACGATAGTTTTTGTCATAGGTCACTCGGTAGAACATACGTCCTTTGTCGTCATATTCTTTCTCCGGAACTTCCTTCATGGGGAAAGATAGGTCATATTGGTGTGCACTTTGTAACATTTTTGCTACTAAACTATCTTCATACACACCCGGTGTGCAAGTTAGGTCAATCCATATTTCCGGTGCTTGAACAGTGGTGTCTTCCGGATAGTAGTAGATAGTGAGAGGTAAGAATGATGTAGTCGATGTAAACCAGTATTCACCTTCGGCAAATGTGCCACTATATTCGCTTTCTACTTCAATTGCATTGAGACATTGATCTCCTTCGTACGCGAAGAGTGCTATACTTAGTGTCAATCCCAATAATAGTAAAGTTAATTTTTTCATTAGTTGATGTATTTTATATTATGTCTTTATGAGGTTTATTTGTGTTATGAGCGTAAATCTAAACTATTTTCTATCGTTATACATGGCACATTGTGCCTCTATATTTTTCTTGTTGTTATTTTCTTACGATTATCTTTATGGCTTCTTGTTCACCTTGTATGATGTACACCCCGGCGGGGGTAGGTAGGTGGTGTTGTTCGCCCTCCTTCATTTCGCCTTTCCATATCATGGTTCCATCCACTCCATATACGTTTACCATTTGTTTTGCATAAGTGCAGAGTACTATTCCGTCTTGTTCATACGCTATCAATGAACAATCACTTATTAAAGGGAGATTTGTGAGATTATCAGCTGCAGGTGCGGCTTGTATGTCTCGTTGTGATGGTGATAGTGCGGACAAAGTGGCGTATGTTGCTGTGTTGTGACCATTCATTGCCATATAGGCTTGCCAGGGCAAGATGCTATCGCCTACATTTGCACGTACATAATCGTGTTTTTTGCCGTCTGTGTCCGGGAAAAATACTAAATCATCTGCAGTTTCAATGTGTAGATTTGTAAAACTACTATTTCCAGCAAGGAAGAATTGGTCGTTGCTATATCCCCAATCATCCATAATGAAAGCATTCCATTGTGCATCTTTGGCTGAGTTGCTTCCCATCATTGTTTGTGGGCCGTATCCTTCACATATGAGGTATTTACCATCCCAATATTTGTCTTTTCCTGCCGGTAAGAAGATGGAATACACAGAGTCGCGTTTCATAAGAATTTCCGCAGTAAAGGTGTTTCCATCTTGGTCGGTATAAGTGTTACCTTCAGTTGGTGTAGCATATTCCCATTTTTCAGCATAATCTTCCAAGTTGTCTGTTTTTGTCCATGCACCAGAGAATATTTCCAATTCATCTGCATCGTGTTTTTGTTCATACAGATAGTAGTTGGCTTCTCTTGATGAGTGTCCAGGTAGGCCGGGGTTGTAGTGTGTGAGTTTGTATGGCTCAATGCCGAGTGTTTTTCGACAAATATCTATCAAATTCATACCCACACCTGAACCTTTCTTTGATAAGATGTCCGGCAATAGTGAAGTCACAATCCCTTGTGCTAATATGGCATCACATTTTCCTTGTTTCTTGAGGTAATTAATGGTTCCCTTGTCTGCTGTTGTTAGACCATGTTCAGCAAGCTTTTCATCCGGTAGAGTTTCTATCACATATATGTTGTGTACGTCAAATGGCGGACATATGGTAGCCCATGTATTTGAATTGAATGATAACATGGTGTATAGTCCATGTTCAATTTCGTAATCTTCTGTATTGGTAACGTTGGTAAATTCATGGTTACCTCCCAATTCAATTGCAGCGCTGATAGGTACGGGAATTCCAGCTATTTCTACAGTACCATTTTTCTTGGTGTATTCATTAAGGCGTGTGTAGAAGAAGTAGTTGTTTTTACGCGGTAAAAGTGAGTTGGGATCTTCTATCTTTACTTCAATATCTCCTCCCATAGTTACATTCATCTGCTCTACACCCATTTTAGGAATTACAGCAACCCAGTTGTAGATGTGTTCTGATTCTCTATCTTCGCAATCTGTTCCCGGTAAGTAGGTATATACCCACCATTTATCACCCTCTTTCAGTGGTGTGAGTGAGTTTGTGCCATAATATGGGAATTCCGGTAGATTCAATGCACTCAGTCCTGTGGTGCTGTTGGGTTCGCTTACTTCATATCCGGCTCTGCATAGTGGTTCTCCGTTAGAGTTGAGTGCTACAGTTCCCTGTTCGGCAGAAGCATCGCATGCATATACATGGCTATTAAAAGAACCTCCATCAATGATAGTCTTGATGGGGAGTCGCATATCATCATAATCTTTATACCATCCGTGTCCCACTACATCTATGCTATCTTTGATGTCTTCTGCGGAATGTACGGTGAAAGTTCCGTCATTGATTTTCAATGTGTAGGGTACAGTGTTGTCAGAAGCCGGAGTTGCCATAGTTGTGCCAAGTCCATAGATTTTAATACCAATGATATCTACCATACGGTAGGCTATAGACATTGAACTCACATAAAACATATTGTTGCTCACTGCTGTAGCCAATTTGTATTGTCCTCCGTTAAACGAGCATCTACCGTATGCATTACCCAGATTGATAGCCGGAGCTTCTCGTCCGTCTCTTGTTGTGGGTAGGTCTAATAATCCGTTGGTGCGCACCTCTGTACCAGCACTTATCCATTTATCGTCAAAGGTAAGTGAGCATGTGCGATTGTGTATACTTGCTATTCCTTCGTCATCGGGTTCAGGTCGTACGGTAATTGGCGATGCATTCATGTTGAGTAAGTAGAGCAACATGGAGAAAATCATATTATTGGTTTGTTCTTCCGAACTCTCGCTTCCGGATAATTCTTTCATGCTGAAGTTTGTACGCGCGCCACCTACAATTTGGTTGTTTCCTTTGATGTGGAAAGCGACTTCCATAGGATTGTTTTTGCTAAATCCGTTTGAACTAATCGCGATTGGTGCTGCCATGCCAGGAAGTCCAGAGCTCATAATGTCGTTGAAAGATATTTGTATATCTTTGGATTGCACCTTTAATATTGAGAAATTATCCAAATAAATATGTGCTTTCTCAGTGTCTGTTCCTTTGAGATGTATGAATCCTTCGCTTTCTTTTCCAACTCCCGCATAAGCTTCCTTTACAGTGCCCGTAAAGTAGAACTTTTTGTTGTGTATGTCTTTTAGGGTAAAGTGGGTTGACTTTGTTTGGTATGCGCCAGTGGAAAGGTAGAACTGCTTTCCATCCTTGCATGTTACTTTGCTAAAAGGTAGTATGTAACTCTGCTCTGCTGTGATACTATTATTGGCAAATACGTTTTGTGCTAAGGTTACATTACTTGCATCAAGGTTGGCTGCTATGAATAATTGGTCCATCTGTAGTGATGTTCCGTTGAATAGTGTCGTTGTGAAGTCTTCTGGCAATAATACCGATTTAAGTAAGTTTTCGGCGTTAGTGGAAGAGAAAGAAGTGGCGTCAAAATAAGGTGCCCCCCAGTAAGTCATATTGATAGCGTCACTTGGTGCTGCGTAGTAGAGATTTTTGCCGTATGCGTTGGATAAACCTCCCACAGTGTTAATTGTTTGCCCGCTCTCTAATAGAAGCTCATTAGCTAACGTGTATCCTTCGGTATAAGCCATCCCATTTAAATTGGTGGCTTTGTCAAAAACTTCAACAATATGCATTCCTTCAAAAGTGATAGGGATGTATATTCTGTCGTATAATACCTTGTTGCTTAGGAATATCTGAGATGTCAAGTCGCCCGGCAGTAACATTTCTAGAAGCATTTGTATTTCGGGGTCTGCAGAGTATGGTCCATTTGGGAAAATAAATGTACTTTCTTGCCCTTTCGCTTCTTTGATATTTCCCCATGCTAATGTAATCACACTCATTATCACAAAGAGTGTGCGTATGTTTCGGTGTATAAGATTCATTGCTTTCATTGTACCTTGTGTTGATGAGTTGATTAAATGTTACGTTTTTTTCTTAAGGCATATAGTGTAGCGAGGAGTAAACTAAATAGTAGTCCATCTGCTATAGGAACTTGAGTTTCTGTTGCCCAACTGTAAAACTCATTAAATATGTCAGGTGTGGCCCCGTTACCATATTTGCTTTCCCACCAATTTTTCAGCCCGGTTAAATCTCCATATCCATACCCACTTCCATAATATTCATCAATCCAACCCTGATAATTGTCATCTACGCTTCCCGGTGCTCGTTGCATGACGGGTTGTGGATTGTATGCCAACATGCGCGGTGTGTGTGCTTGTATTGCCTTGTTAACTTGTGGCGTTGCTATGTGGTTGTAAGCTGGTGTGTAAGTTGGAGTGTGTGTTGCTATGTGGTTGTGGGAGGTGTTAGAAGTAAAGCCACCTCCGATAGAATGTACTTGTGTGTTGCTACGATGTACTGTATATGTTTTCGTTGTTGTGTTTACCAGAGGTAAAGCAGTGGTAGATGTTACTGTTTGTGTAGGGGTAATAGATCGTTGTGTGGGGGTGTATGTAGGTAAATTGGTGTATGGATTCGTTCTTGTAGAAGATGTGATTTCTATAGGAATTTGCTCAGTGATTAATCCTTCTTCCGGTGCGATGTGACAGAAAAAAGTGACACTGCAACTTAGAAAGAGTAGAAAGAGGATAAATATTTGGTTGGTTTTTATCTTCATAATATGTTTATTGTCAGTGATTTATTGCTTTAATTTTACCCCCCCTATGGGGGAATATTAAACCTACAAATATACAACATTTTGGGCCGTTTTGCAAATTATTTTTGTGTTTTTTTATGTTTGTTTAAGAAAAAATCTATTCAGGAATAGGGGGGATGTAAAAGGTCAATTCAAAGGAGTGATAGTAAACGTAGAATGCATGTTTTTTAAGGACAATGATTGCTTGCTTCAAATGTTCATGATTTTTTTAGTGGATTTTGTGTGTTCATGTTTTTTTTGTGCGAATAAGGGAAGTGTGAGAGTGATGGGTCTTTTTTTTTCTGTATTTTCTTGCTTCTTGAAAAAAATATGTTACCTTTGCGACTGTTTTTTGGTTCTGTTCCTATTCACACAAGGAACAGACAAAAGGGAATGCCGTGAGAGTCGGCAACAGTGCCCGCTGCTGTAAGGCCTACTTGACTTCCATAAGTCAAGAAGTCACAAAAAATCAAGCCACTGGATGTATGTCCGGGAAGGAATTTGTGATACAAGCTAAGTCAGAAGACCTGCCAAAATCAATAAGAAAGATTTGCTTTCGGGAATGTAGAGCAGTCTTGTCAAAATAGGATAAACATATCTTTCTTGACAGACCCGTCGTTTTTGTGGTTCCCGTTGTATTTCTTCGTTAGTGGAATTATTTTTTTAATTGTTTAATTTAAATTTTATCTATTATGAAGAAAACATTTTATTGCTTAGTAGTTATGTTTGTGGCATTTGCCTCTTGCACTCCGGAACAAGAAACCAAAACACATGTAGCAGACTTTGAAAACTTGCCAATGCCGGAATCAGGTTATTGGAATGGAAGTGATTTGAGTGGTGTGCTTCGTCAAGAGGAATCGTGGGGTGCGATAATTAACAATTATTACGGTGAATTTACCTCTGCTATTGTGACGTTTGAGAATGTCTATACGTCTGATTGGATGTCTTTTAAAGGTGCTGCTTATTCATCTTTAACAGATACGGTTAGTGCCGGTTATCTCAATCAATATAGCGTGATGGCAGGACAAGGAGCGTTAGGTTCCAAGCAGTTTGCGCTACTCTTTGATGATAAAGCAAGTTTTCGTGTTAATTACGAATCGGGTTATTCTTCACAGACGCTCAAATCTGTCATGATTTGCAATGGTACATATCCTTATTTGGAGATGCGAGATGGAGGTTTCTCAGATAAATTTGCTGAAGGGGATTATTTTAAAGTGACTTTTGTTGGTTATAAGGGAGAACAGAAAACAGGAGAAGTTGATTATTATTTGGCTGATTACAGAGAGGGAAAACGTTTCTTGAATAATAATTGGGAATATCTTGATCTTACGCCATTAGCAGATGCAGATAGGGTAGAGGTGTTGTTTGATGGTTCTGATAAAGGTGAGTATGGTTTGAACACTCCACGCTATGTGTTTATAGACAATCTGGTTGTGGAACAATACAAGTAGATGATGTGAAAAAATAGTTAGTAAAAATACAGATGTGAAAATGCGGATTGATCGAAGTGATTCGGGCAATCCGCATTTGTTTTTGTGTTAATATATTGCTATCCCGTAAAAATACTTATTCCTATCTCATTCCTATCTAATGGTAACGGTATGGTAATGGTGATAGTTGGCGTGTGAGTGTTTGTTGTTCGTATTTATCGGTTTATATGTATTCTTTTAGCAGTGAACTCATTTCCTCTTGTACTTTTTTAGCTGCTTCACGTGCTGCAATAGCAAAATTGGGTGTGTTGTCAGCATAGATGATGGCTCGTGAAGAATTGACCAATAATCCACATTGACTGTTCATGCCATACTTGCAAACATCTTGCAGACTTCCACCTTGTGCTCCCACGCCAGGTACGAGCAGGAAGTGGTCAGGCACAATGGCGCGAATGTCGCTGAGCATGTCTGCTTTGGTTGCTCCAACAACATACATCATGTTGTCCGCATTGCCCCATGTGAGGGAAGTTTTGAGTACTTTTTCAAATAATCTGTCGCCGGTTTCAGCGTCACGCATGAACTGGAAATCAAATGCTCCTTTATTGGAAGTGAGCGCTAAGAGTGTAACCCATTTTCCTTCGTATGCGAGAAATGGCTTTACGCTATCTTCGCCCATATACGGTGCTACAGTAATGGTGTCAAAGTCCATGTTTCCTAAGAAGGCGCGTGCATACATGGTGGATGTGTTGCCTATGTCGCCTCGCTTTGCATCGGCTATGATAAATTGTGTGGGATATTTTTCGCGGATGTATTCCACAGTGCGTTCTAAAATGTTCCAACCTTCAATGCCAATGCTCTCGTAGAAAGCAAGGTTTGGTTTGTATGCCACACATAAGTCTGCTGTGGCATCAATAATAGCCTTGTTGAATTCAAAAATTGGGTCGTCTGATTCGTCAAATAGATGTTCCGGGATTTTGGCAACATCGGTGTCTAATCCTACACAAAGGAAAGATTGTTTCTCTATAATCTGTTGAAAAAGTTCTTCTCTGGTCATGGTAATACATTCTTGTGTTTATAATTCACTTTCTTTAAGTCGTTCAGCGTTTTCTGCAATAGTGAGTTGATCGATAGCTCCTTGTATTTCGCCATCCATAAAGGCAGATAGGTTGTAGATGGTATATCCAATGCGATGGTCGGTAATGCGTCCTTGCGGGTAGTTATACGTGCGTATTTTGGCAGAGCGGTCGCCTGTACTAACCATTGTTTTGCGTCGGCTTGCTATGTCGTCAATGTATTTTTGATGTTCCTTGTCATAAATAAATGTGCGAAGACGTGATAGAGCTCGTTCTTTATTCTTGGGTTGGTCTCGAGTTTCCGTACATTCAATAAGGATTTCTTCCACTACTCCGGTGTTGGGGTTTTTCCAATTATAACGAAGACGAACTCCGGATTCCACTTTGTTTACATTCTGTCCTCCTGCGCCACCACTACGGAATGTGTCCCATTTAATTTCTCCTTCGTTGATTACAACGTCAAATTCATCGGCTTCCGGTAGTACGGCGACTGAGGCTGCAGAAGTGTGTACTCGTCCCTGTGTTTCTGTGGCAGGAACACGTTGTACGCGGTGTACACCACTTTCATATTTGAGTGTGCCATATACATTCTCTCCAGTTACGGTAAATATAATTTCTTTGAATCCGCCTGCAGAACCTTCAGTGAAACTTGATACGGCAGTTTTCCATCCTTTATTCTCGCAATATTTAATATACATTCTGTATAAATCGCCGGCAAACAGAGCAGCTTCATCACCTCCGGTGCCACCTCTAATTTCCATGACAATATTCTTGCCGTCTTCGGGGTCAGCCGGGATGAGTAATAATTTGATTTCCTCTTCCATAGGTGCGATTTGTGGCTCCAGTTCGTCAAGTTCAGCTTTTGCCATTTCTCTCATTTCGGCATCTTGTTCATTAGAGAGAATTTCTTTTGCTTCGGCTACGTGTGCAAGTATGGTTTCGTATTTCTTTTTTGCGTTAAGCACACGTTCTAAGTCACGATACTCTTTGTTTAATTTTACGAAGCGTTTCATGTCGGCAATGACGGAAGGGTCTGTTATGAGGGTGGATATTTCATCAAATTTGTGTTGAAGCCCTTCGAGTTTGCTAATTAGTGTATTTTCTGCCATATATTATGTTAATTTATTTTTTTTCCCAACGTTTTTCACACTCGTTGCTCATGTTGTCCATGAACTTTACAATTCTAAATTCAGCTAAATTCTTGTAGCGGCGATTTGTGATAAATAAATCAAAAAACCATCCGAATCGAACGTAGGTGTTCATGCAGATCAGCATTTTATTATCTTCCAGTGGTATTACATGGTAAGTGCCATAGGCCTTTTTGAGTAATGCGTTTGAATAAAATATGTCCACATCAACCAATAATTCCCCAGATGGTAGGTGTTGTTTGAGTACACGGCTTTCAATGTTTACCCCTTCAAAAGTGGTGAATCCCGGTACTATGACATCGGTTTTAATCACTCCAATTGAGGTTTCTGCATCAAATGTTGTTTCTTTTAGGCGCAGAATTACAGCATCTTTGTCGGCGTCATTCTGTTGTCCAACTCCTTTCATTGCCCATTCAAACAATAGTTGTGGGTCGCCCCTAAATTCGCTGATAAAATCATCTACTACCCCTTCTGCTGTGTTCATGTCACATGTTGTGGCCATTTGACAGTATGTGTGGAAAATGCCTTTTTTGTGAGTGGTGTTGACAGAGTCAATAAATGAATGATTTTTGCTTGTTATGTTGCCAATCATAAACAAGCACATCACTCCAACGCAAATCATTCTTTTAGTGAATCTGTTCATAGTTGCCCATTAAAATGTTTTTTATACAACACGTAGTGGTAAATTCTGTTGTTTAAACCTCCACTCATTTTCAAATTTGCAAAGGTACAACAAACAAGCAAGATATACAAAAGCTTGCTTTGGTATATTTTTTTATTACTGTCCGCTAAAGACTTGAATTCCCTCCCAACTTGCTGAAATAGATAA
>CALGCU010000098.1 GCA_937886455.1 uncultured Bacteroidales bacterium
CAGTAGTTGTTGAAACAATTACTCCTAAATACACTAGATTTGATGAAAATGGAGTTGGTTTTTTTACTACTGATACAATTACAAATGATATTGAGTTTAATGGTAAATATAACGTTGAAGGTACGATTAAACTTAATCAATCACAATTAGTTATTGGTAATAATGTTGAATATACTTATACTTTCACACCTGAAGGAAACTTATCAATCAACTATAATACATTAACTAATGAAAAAATTAATATTAATACATATGCAACAGTTAATTATCTAGATACAGATGATACTTTATTGCATACTGTTTACGCTGCTAAAGATAGTAAAATTGAGTCATATCCTCATACTAAGACAGCTTATTTATTAGATGGTTGGTATTATGGAAATGATAAATGGGACTTTGATAATGATTTAGTTACTACTGATATGAACTTATATCCATCATTTGTTCCAAAGACATATACTATTACATATGATTATGGAGTAGCTGATGAAATTTCTAACCCTGATTCTTATAATATTGAAACAACAGTTACATTAAATAACCCTGTTGCACCAGAAGGATATGAATTTGCACTTCCATCTGAGGCACAATGGGAATATGCTGCACGCGGTGGGGTGAAAGATGAGCCCTCCATGTATGCAGGGGGTAAGTTTGCCAGCGATGTGGCATGGTATGAAGGTATAAGCGAACACAGCTCACATCCTGTGGGACAAAAGCAACCTAATGAGTTAGGATTATACGACATCAATGGAAATGTGTGGGAATGGTGTCAAGATTGGTATGATGAAGATTTCTATAAACATAGTGCGTTGCAAGACCCTGTGAATGCTAACTGTGCTGCCAATCGTGTATATCGTGGTGGAAGTTGGGACTATGAAGCAAAATTGTGTCGCGTATCTATGCGTTTCTATGGTGCACCAAGCGGTCGCACAATCAATCTTGGTATTCGCCTTGTATTGACAAAAGTAGGCGCAGCAACCTTACAAATCAACTAAAACAAGAGATAAGCAAAAAAGGGTGTGTACAAGAATGAGCACCATAGCCTACTAATAGGAATACAAAATTTAGTCTCAATCACCTAAAGCTGTGATTGAGACTAAATTTTAGAGTATTTTTGATTTGTAAAGAACAAGAACTACATCAATAACTATGTACACATACTGGGCAGATAGCAACGGAATATTAGCAGAGTTAGGCTTCTTCCCAATCACCATTTAGACGAATGAGTTCAATAAGTTTATCAACAGCTTCTGCTTCAGGAATATTCTTCTCAATACATTGTTTTTGCTTATAGAGGCTCACCCTACCCCGACCAGCTCCCACATAGCCGTAGTCCGCGTCAGCCATTTCGCCCGGACCATTAACAATACAACCCATCACTCCTATTTTAAGTCCTTTCAAGTGAGATGTCTTCGTTTTGATTTGGGCTAGTGTTTTTTCTAAATCAAACAATGTTCTACCACAACTCGGGCAAGAGATATATTCTGTTTTAGATATTCTCACACGGGCGGCCTGAAGAATAGCATAAGCAGTTTCAACACATGCAGATGGTTGGATAGTAGAGTGTGAGATATAAAGTCCATCCAGCAATCCATCAATAAAGAGCACACCCATGTCAGCAGCAGTTTGGAGTTGCATATCCGTAAGTGTCCGTGCTTCACTCTGAATGTTTGCCACAACAGGGAGCAGACACCCTTGCGCACGCAATTGCATTATAGCCGAACGATAATCTCCCACCGGATTGAGGTGATGACTTGTGAGCAATATGACCACATCTTTAGCATCTACCGCTTTCATAATATCCGAACAATCCAAGGATAGCACAGGTAAAGACTTACCCTCTGCATCTATAAAGCCTTGAGGAGTTTGTGTAAAATCAGGAACGAGTTGACCATACGTAGCAACTTTACCCAGCACTACAGGTAATTGTCCCCCACCCACTTTACCAATAGGCTTGCTCTTAGGATGTGACTGCCATGGCGCAGAAGGGATAATATCATGGTTTTCACGCGCCTGTATATAGCTAACCAATGCTTGCGCAACAGGTATTTCTGCCTCTGGTGCTTCACTGAGAGATACACGTATAGTGTCACCAATGCCATCGGCCAAAAGAGCTCCAATGCCCACTGCAGATTTAATACGTCCGTCTTCACCATCACCTGCTTCTGTGACACCAAGATGAAGCGGAAAAGCCATGTGCTCTTCTTGCATTTGCTCAACTAACAACCGAACTGTGTTAATCATCACCACCGTATTGGATGCCTTGATAGAAATCACTACATTAGAGAAATTTTCTTGAACACAGATACGCAGGAACTCCATGCACGATTCGACCATTCCCTCCGGTGTATCGCCATAACGACTCATAATACGATCACTGAGCGAGCCATGATTGACCCCTATGCGAATAGCTGTGTGATGTTGTTTACATAGTTGCAAGAACGGGACAAAACGATCGTGAATACGTTGTAATTCAGCAGCATACTCCTCATCCGTATAATCAATATGCTTAAACACCCTTGCTTTATCCACATAATTACCCGGATTGATACGCACTTTTTCAACATGAAGAGCTGCTTCATCTGCCGCCGCCGGCATAAAGTGGATGTCAGCGACTAGTGGTGTTAAGGCATATTTTGCACCTAAGTTGTTTAATTCGGTACGGATATGTTGCAAGTTGGAAGCCTCACGTGTGCCTTGTGCCGTAAATCGGACTAATTCACCACCAGCATCAATAATACGTGCAGCTTGTTGAACGCAAGCTGTGGTATCATTTGTATTGCAATTTCCCATAGATTGAATGCGAATAGGAGCCTGACCACCTAAAGTTAAAGCACCTATTTGCACCACCTGCGTTTCACGTCGTTGATAGTTATAAATATCTTTTGTCCACATACTTCAATTTATGGTAGAATATTAATAAAAAGAGTTTCATTGTTTTGCCCAAGAAATGGTGTCTTCATGGCTTTACATAGGTAAGGTGCTATTTGTGTAGCAGTAATAGTTTGTTTGAATTGTTGTGCTTCTCGTTCTTTGGTAAGAATAAAACAGGGTACAGATGGAAGAGGCTCTATAATCTTATCAACCTGTTGTTTTTTCTCATCCACAAGAGTCCATCCTGGTTGTAAAGTAAACAACACATCGCCCGCATTAGGACGATAAAACGAATGACGGATGTTTTCTGTTTCGCCATACACATCATTGGGCATGAAAGGAATCTCTTGAGACGTGTAAGCCATTTTGACGCCTTCAAACTCCATCAAAAACTCAGCCGTCTTTCTTTGTAACTCAAACAAGTCTATATTTTTTTTCTCCACTAAAATTCGATTTAGAAACAATTGATTTTGGTGGGTTCCATCAATCCATCTTTCATGTCCATAGAGTGCCATAAGATAAGTATTGATAAGTGCAGCTGATCGAGAAATATCAAAGTCACCTTTCTGGAAACGAGCATTCGTTCTTTGTTCATGAGATATGCCTTGCATAGGACGACCTACGAGCACAACAAGAAGGTGTTGTCGATCGATTTGTTTTTCCAATGCATCAAACAATTGGCCTAAGGTCTCATTAAGACGCATGTACATATCTTCCTGCTCGGCAGAAGCAAAACTATCACTGTGAGCATGGGGGGTAACTGTTGTAAAATGTAAACAAAGCAAGTCCGGAATCACGTCTTTACCCATAGACTTCTCTTTCATTATTTTAATGGCCAAGTCAGTGACTAATTGATTAGCCATCGGCATATTAACCAAAGAAGCATTTGTCTTTTCTCTCGTTGTGGTGGGCAATGCCTTATACTGAAAACCACCATTTTTACGTTCTTCTTCAGATGCATTTAAGTATAGTCCTATTGTAGGGAAACGCGGTTCCCAAACTTCTTGGGCCTTAGCAAGAAAAGAACCATCGCTATTCATTTGATAAGCTTCAGACGGCAAACCATAGGGATAATAAGTAGAAGTTGCCCATCCTCCCTGTTGAACATCCATCCACACAGCAGCATCTGCTGCTTGTCCACCCAACAATATAGTGGGTTGTGGATTGATACCTATAGCATAAATTTTAGCTTCTTTTCCCCACTTCATACGATGCATGTCAGCAATTGTAGGAGCTGCAAGTGCACGAGGAGACAAGGTTAAATTTGTTCCAATACCTTGTTCTGATTTATCTTGCAATATCATTTGTGTCGTACGTGAAGTACGATCAAAGACAGTAGAAGCATCAATGCCATGTACTACGGGAACCGTGCCTGTGGAGAGGGTTGCCATTGTTTCTTCTCCCCCAAAGGTTTGTTGTGGAAATATGACTTGTTCATACGCAACAGCTTGCTCTTGCAACAAACGCAATCCTCCCTTATCAAAATAGTGTTGCATACGCTGCAAGTTGTCATTTTGCAAACCATCCACTACTACATATAATACCAATCTAGGAGTTTGTTGTGCTTGTAGAAAAGAAACACTACACAACATGCCTATCAGGATAACTAAGCTTTTGCGTCTAACAACCGGGAAAAGAGACTTACCTTGCTTGATACGCAAGCACGTCCATGTACGGAGTAGTACAACCACGGCTGTAAATAAGAAAAAATAGTTTGTTTGCTGGGGAATTATACAACGTATAAATAATACAATTGCAACAACAATGAGCATGGGAAGCTGTATTGTTGTAAGCCACTTTCTACCCTGCTTGAAACAAGTAAGCACAAACAATATCAAGAAGAGAGGATTGATAAGCAACAGATTGTAATTATGATTTACTAACGGATGAACAGAGAAGAATGCCAAATAGAACATTATCAATCCTAATATGCCCACCACAAAGTACAAGCATGCATCTATAAAAAAAGAATATCTCTTACGAAAAGTCTGTGCCAAAGACACGGTAGCAAAGATAAATAGCAGCAAGACAAATACCCACTTAGGCGACGTCCATGGCGAGCAGATCGGAGTTTCTACTGCCGGAGTAACTTGTTTACCTTTATACACATCAGCACCCGCCATATAAATCATCAATTCTTCGGGAAGAAACATACGTTGCTCCGGAGTCATTTCTTGGTCTGCATTCTTACCAAAGATCAGGTCAATAGCAAAGAATATCCACGAATCAGGATTGGTATAATGAGCAATTATCTGACGGTATGTATCCTTTCTCTCTGCAAACTGCATATTGACGAGTACACCATCCATATTGTTATGGATAAGTTGATAGGGTCGCGTGGCGCAATTATCAAATACAAAGTTATAACGATAGGAACGATTTTCAGGACGATAATTTTCCCACAAGGCATCATATATGCGTTGTTTGCCAAGCGAATCAAGCGCTAATGTTTGTTCAAAAATAATGCGTCCGCCTGTAGTATAAGCATACTTGAAATGTTTATAGGACACAAGGCCCAATTGATAATCCGTTTCGCCCTTTACAAATCGATAATAGAAATGCTCAATTTCAGGATCAAATATACCATAATTGAATACATAATCTATTTCATTTTGGGGGTCAACAATACGGATTGCGGTATGACCAAAGCTACTATACAATTCTTTACCGGGAGTACAAGTAAGTAAGCGAACTTCCGCCTCCGGACTAAGAGTGAGCAGGGGATAGCTCCATGCCATAAGAGGCAAGCACAATACCAATAAAAACAAGCACCAACGTTTCATCATATATTTCATAAGTAATTTCATCTTTCTAAATGCACATTATCATTTGTCCACAACGCGGTAAACTCAGTTTGCGGGAAATAGTGTTTAAGTATTTGTCGGTAGTCAAATCCTCGATGTGCCATCACAGCAGCACCTATTTGGCACAAACCAACACCATGCCCCCATCCTGCACCAGTCAGTAGAAAATCGCCATTTGATGTGCGTTCCACAACAAAAGCCGAACTATAGAGATGAGTGGGGGATAACCAACGTCTTATTTCCAATTCTTTCCCAACAATTAACTCTTTCTTTTCGCCCTTAATACGAAGACGTATAATTCTTCCTGAAGGTCCACGTTGTAGAGGTTCTAATTGCAATATACGTCCAAAATCCATGCCTGATTTACGAGTTATCAACTCTGACAACTCTTCTGTCGTGTAAGCAACTTGCCAACGATAAGTATCTGGAAATTCTCTATCATAGTCGTTAAGTACCTGTTGTAGTACTTCTGCTTCTTGCGTATCACAAAATGCGTGGGGGCGTGAAAGTATCCATTGACGTGCCTGAGATTCTTGTGTTAAATCAGGCTTTTGATCCTCTAAGGAATCTCTCACTGAAGACAAATATGGATGTGGTGTAGGAGCCCAACAATTCTCAAAATGCTCAGAGATTCCTCCACACGATTTCGAAAAGCGTGTATCACACACTTCTCCATGAAATGTAAGTACTATACCGGTTGTGCTACGTATAGCTTGTTTCACCTCGGGACGCGTAATGCGTGTTGTACCTTGATAGCGTTGACAATGGTCATCCGCACAAACATCGAATCCCACATGCGCATCGCGTTCATACCACTTCACCCATTCTTTCTGATTCTGCTCTGGTAACGAAGATGTTGAAGGCGCATGTAAGAGTGGATGCATTAACCAACTACGAGATATAATAGCATGTGCTTTTAGTAATTCAGGTGATGACATTGCACTCATTTCGGAAGAAATAACACTCTCTAAATACGTTTCCACATCTACCCTATTTATCACTTGTATACCATTCTCAGAAGTGTGTAATTCTAAGTTGCCTCTAAAACTTTGTGTTTCTTCTCTTTCCCAATGAAAATCAATTCCTATACGAACATTAGCCAACAGAAACTCATCCTCTTCTTCTTGGGGAATAAACACCAGTTGTGTAAAGGTTTCTCCTTGCCATCTTATGTAATTATTGTTCCACTCACAACAGTGACTACCCGTCACCACAGTTCCGGTTTGTTGGCAAAAGAAAGCACCCTTAAAAGAAAAGTGTACTATTGAAGTGTGTAATATGCCCACTTTTATGTATGGAGCTGCCTGCATCGGCATAGAGATTTGTTGATATATAGAGCGGATATCTTGTTCTGTGAGTTTATTAAAATCTTCTTCACGTGGCGTAATCAACATTCCGGTCATTTCTACAGTAGCCGGGCTTATTAACAAATGAGCCTGAGGATCTTGCGTGCTATATTGCCAAGGGCGAAAAGATTTGCGTGGAAACATAAACAAGCGAATCATCTGCGAAGTAGCCACACAAACCAGATTCATCATAGGCTCTTCTCCATTAATAGCATAATAGTTATATAGAGAATACAAAGCCTCCACACTGGTCTCCAAAGTTTCAGCCTCCACACACAACACAGTGCGCAGATAGTGATTGACTTGATAGATGTCAAACTCTTCACAATGTTTTATAGCCTGCACTCTTCCAGCATTTTTTAATCTGGTATAATCATTTATAAGCGGTAAGAAAGACGAAGGAACCGCTTGAAAATGCAAATGATCCGGAGCTGAAGCGCCACATTTAGGTCCATTATAAAACACAGCATAACCCGTTAACTCTGACGCCAAACTAACAAAATCACCCATCACTTGATTAATACTCTGTGCTTGATGAGTCTGTTTTACAATGGTAAAATGCTTTTCTGCGATAGGGAAAGGGTTAACTAACACATCATAATCACGCCACACCAATTTCTTTTGGTCTTTCGGGCGATTATGCTCACATAAAAAGCAAGGACGTTTAGCTACATCTGATGCAGAGGTTTTCGCACCAGTAGAAACCATGCGCGCCGGATTAAACTGAACCTTAACATCAAATCCATCAAAAGAGAAAGAGCGATGACGCACTCCTTTGAGAGCCTCATAATTCTTTTTCGCCAAGTCCCATGTCTGTATTTGTTCAGCGAATAATAATTCTATATTCTGCACCAAAGTCATTTTACAGATTCATTTTGAGTCGTGCCATCACTTCTATCGTGCGGATTTTATCCTTGTAAAGATTATTCGCATTGACCTTTTCTATCGGAAGTGCGGCATCGGAATTACCTTCCCAACGACGACACAAATACACTGACTGCATAACGCGTCCGAGATCATACTCTCTTGATATACGCAAGCCTATGGCATAATCTTCTCCATAACTTGTATTCGGTAGCATCATTTCACGTAGCAATGGTGTATAGAATGCACGTGGAGCCCCCAGACCATTAATACGAAGGGCATTATTTCTCCCGTTTTCTGCAGTCCACTCTTTATGATCAATCAAGCCTGGAGGGAGAACATTCAATGCAAAATCCGTCATTGTATATGATCCAACCACCATCGGCAGTTGTTGTTCATAGAATGCACCCACTAACTTTGTCAAGGTATTCTCGTCTTGATACAAGTCATCACTATCCAATTGAATGGCAAATCGTCCACACTTCGGATGCGCTACACCTTCATTCCAACACCCCCCAATACCCAAGTCTTTACGTTCAGGAATCAAATGAATCACTCGCTCATCCCTGCTTGCCTTTTGTTCAACAATCTCACTGGTTCCATCATCTGAATAATTATCCACCACAATTACATTGAACAAGAAATCTGCTTTCTGTTTCAAAACAGAATCAATAGCATCTGCTATCGTTTTCACCCTATTCTTCACAGGAATTATCACAGATGCCTCACACGCAAAATCACCCTTTGCAAGGTTGATTTGCTTTGTAGGAGCAGCAATGTGTGCGCCTATTCTTTTCAGATGGTCTGTACAAGCTTCTTCCATTTCAATCTGCACTTGACGGTTTTTTGGATTCACATAGTCAAATTGTTTTTCTCCGCTTTTGCGCAAATCTGCTTCATCCATCACATATAGATACTCATTCAGATGAAATGGTAGAGCCAATTGTGACATACGCAAGCGAACATCATACCAACCCGCAAATGTATAGTCAACTGTAGCTGTCATCATCATTGCCTGGAACATACGTGTGTTCAGACAAACACATCCACCAAAGTCAAAATCATCACGCAAACTACCCAACTGATAATCTATCAATGGATGACGTTGCACTCCATCCTCTCGTTTTTCTTCATAGTCTGCATAAAGCATAGAAGCTGAAGTAGCCTCCATTACTTGCGCCATACGTATCAATGCATTCTGACCCAAGATTGGTAAGAATGGTTTCACACACAACAATACATATGGTGCCGTGGCAATATTGGCAATAGCCCGCATAGCTTTGGTTGAAAACGGAGCATCTGTCACCAATACCTCACACGGCATTTGCACTTCATGATCAGCCAGTACATACACTTGAGAAACAGCTGCATTTTCTGACAAAGACTCAACATACTCTGCCGTTTGTGCACCTACATAAGGAATAAAACAATCCATTTTGTACATATCCTTCATTGCTTTATACATCTTACCAATTTTTTTCTTCTTTAAAACATCACAATGTTCGCATACTTTGTTATGCTTCACGCAACTCAAGCAACACTACATTTTCCACATGATGTGTATGTGGGAACATATCTACCGGTTGCACTGCTTTCACTTTATATTTTTCATCTAACAATGCCAAATCACGTGCTTGCGTGGCCGGATTGCAACTCACATATACAATGCGTTGTGGATGCGCAAACAAGATTGTATCAATCACATCTTGATGCATACCTGCACGTGGAGGGTCTGTTATAATCACATCCGGTCTTCCGTGTTGTGTAATAAACTCTTTGTTAAGAATATCCTTCATGTCCCCCGCCAAGAAATAGGTATTATTTAGATTATTGATTTGCGCATTGACTTTTGCATCCTCAATTGCTTCCGGAACATACTCTATTCCTATCACTTTCTTTGCTTGTCTTGCCACAAAATTAGCAATAGTACCGGTGCCGGTATATAGGTCATACACCAATTCATCACCTGTGAGTTGTGCAAAATTACGTGCTACTTTATACAATTCATAGGCTTGTAGTGAGTTAGTTTGGTAGAAAGATTTCGGTCCCACCTTAAAACGTAGTCCTTCCATTTCCTCATACATAAACTCATTTCCTTTAAATACATGTACCGGCAAATCAGTAATGGTATCATTCGCTTTTGGATTAATGACATAAAGCAATGAAGTGATTTGTGGGAAGGTGTCTGCTAAATGTTGTAACAGCGCTGTTCTTTGGAACTCATTTTCTTCATGAAATACCATGATTAGCATCAATTCACCTGTGGATGACGTACGCACAATCATGGTACGCAAGAATCCCTCTTGTGAACGCAAATCAAAGAACGACAATTTATTTTGCTCTGCATATCGACGCACCTCGTTGCGCAGTTGATTATTGATATCATCCTGCAACAAACATTCTTCTATATCCAACACTTTATCAAAGAATGTAGGGATATGAAAACCCACTCCATTCATTGACTCCGGTATATTCCCGGCCTGCATATCCTCATAACTAAGCCAGCGTTTATTGGAAAAGGTAAACTCCAACTTATTACGATAGCCATATATATTAGCCGAACCCATAATCGGTGAGATAGCGGGTAGTTCTATCTTTCCTATACGACGAAGATTGTCCTCTACTTGTTGTTGTTTGTATTTTATTTGCTCCTCATAGGGCAATATCTGCCATTTACACCCTCCGCACACTCCATAATGTTTACAAGAAGGATTCACACGCTTTTCGGCATATTTTTCAAAGCGCACCACTCGCGCTTCCATGTAATTATGTTTCTTCTTGGTCACTTGTAGGTCCACCACATCACCCGGTACAGCATAGGGGACAAACACCACACAATCATCCACTTTAGCCAAAGCCTTACCTTCTGCTGCCACACCGGTAATCTCTATATTTGTCAATAGAGGTAGTTGTTTCTTTTTTCGAGCCATTCTATTTCGTTCTATATTTTTCTATTTTTTCTTTTATTATGTTTATTTTTTCACCGGTACATAGCGTATAACTCCCTTTTGAGGTGCCCATCCATCTTCACCTGCCAAGACTCTCTCTACCGAATAGGCTTGTGCTTCTTCATCCGTCAATTGTCTGCTCCAGGTGACACGTTCATCAGTCGCAGCCCCTTCACCATAATTTTTATATTCACCATACAACACTTGTTTTTCTGCCTGTGGTTTATTCCAATTATGCCATCCTTCCGGCAATATGTGTTTGCCTAATTCACATTCCATGAACACTGTTTGTGCGTAAGGTCTCCAAGGCCTACCTAAATATACTTCATCCACACCTTCTTCCGCTGTAAGACGACAATGATAAAACAACATACCATGCGCACTTCCCTCTAATGTAGATGCTGCCGTGATATATGAGTTTTTCTTGCTATGTATCTGACAATCCTCAAACACCACCGTAGCCCAGCCGAAAATAAAATCCGTAGTACCCTCTATGTAACAACCTTTAAAGTATTGACGTGCTCCTGACGCATAGTTAAACATTGTGTCTTGATTACCCAAGAAACGACAATTCACAAACACGGCTCTGTCTGAACTCACATGAAGAGCCACCGCTTGATGTCCTTTGCCTTTCATGGGTTTGTCCACTCCTGCAGTATTAGCTAATGTTATATTCTCCATATACAAGTCATTTGGAAAAGCATAAACTGTCGCAGAACCTGAAGTGCCTAATGTTTGTCCAAATCCGTTTTCTTTTCCAGCATAGTCATCATAGCTAATCACTGTAGTCAATGGATTTTCACCTATGATAGACAACAATTCTTTGCTTTTGGGAATAATTCCTTTCCCACGATAAACTCCATGTTTCACATGAATCACAGTGCGCGTTTTCTTAAAGTGCGGCACAGCATTTATTGCTTCTTGCACTGTTTTATAATCGCCTGACCCATCCTTTGCCACCACGATATGCGGTGTAGATTTAGCTAATTCAAGAGCCGTCAAAATAAATGGTCCCACCACTTTAGGGTCATCATTTCTCACCGGTTCTGATATATAGTATTCATAACTACCACTTCTATAGGGTTCGCCACCTAATCCTGCCACTGCACATGCTCGTGTGATGGATGTTGTTCCATCTTCATTGAGTTGTGTACTATGTTCACACAATCCTTCAAACACTTGTCTTGCTTCTGCCAGATATTTCTTAGGTAAATATCCCAAGCGCGCTCCTTTCGCCATAGCATAACAATACATAGTTGTGGAAGTTGACTCCAGATAATTACCTTTGGCTTTCGGTCTGTCAGTCACTTGTGACCACATGTGTGTATGCTTATCTTGGTATTTCATCAAGGCTTTACACACTCTATTCAAGATATCTATCAATTCTTGTCTTTCCGGCATATCTTGTGGAATATAATCCAACACGTCCACAATCGCCATAAGATACCAACCTATACTTCTTCCCCAAAAATGTGGTGAACATCCCGTTTCCTTATTTGCCCATGCTTGTTGGCGACTTTCATCCCATCCATGAAAATTTAATCCGGTCTTTGGATCACGTGTGTATTTGTCTGCCACTTGAAATTGACGTACAACATCACTTAAGTATTCCGGTTGATTATGTTCCACACTATAACGGGCATAGAATGGAGATCCCATATAAAGCCCATCAAGCCACACCTGATGAGGATAACGTTTTTTGTGCCAAAATGCACCCTCTTTCACACGTGGATGTGTGAAAAGTTGAGACCTAAGGCTATCCATAGCCGCTTCGTATTGTGGTTTAGGCACAAACCGATTCAGATCAAACAAGAATATACCACCATTTACCCTATCAATATTATAATCCAGTTTTTTATAGGTCATGATTTCTCCCTTTTCATTGATGAAGAAATCTGCATATTCCTGCACATAGGCTAAGTAACGCTCATCTGCAGTTGCAGCATATAACTCCAACAATGATTTTGCTACCAATCCCTGTGTATAATCCCATTTCGGTTTTTTCAAGAAGTCAGCTTGCCACAAATGCTCATTATGTTGCATTTCTGAATCCCCGATACGTTTTGCCCATTCCATATAGTATTCATGGGTACGTTCTGGTTCTTTTTTGGCCATAACATCATGTAAACCAAAGGCAATAATCAATAAAGATAAGATGATACGTTTCATATTCATAAATCTATGATAAGGTTATAAATAAAGTCTATTTTGATGTATATATTCATTCACTTTAGGGTGTAACCATTCTGTGACGTCTTTGTGTTCTTTGATGCTTTGTCTTATCTGCGTGGAACTAATTGGAAAGAGTGGTGCTTCTACACTACGCATATTCGGATACGTGCACACATGCCGTTCTGTTCCTCTGGGATAAACCAACACCTCATGGTGCTGTAATATCCATGCATAATTTTTCCACTTATCAAAACACAACATATTATCTTCCCCTACGATAAGTACAAATGTATGTTGTGGGTACATTTGCCCCAATTGTTGCAGGGTTAAATACGTGTAAGAAGGGCGAGGTAGGTGCAATTCAATATCAGATGGTTTGATGTTCTGCTTATCTTCCAACGCCAATCTCAGCATATTCAATCTATGTTGATCATCTGCTAATCCCTCCACATTTTTTAGCGGATTATGTGGCGATAAAATCATCCATACTTCATCCAGTCCTTGCTGTTGGCACAAGTAGTCAGCCAATTGGACATGCCCAATATGCACCGGGTTAAAAGAACCAGAGAAAAGTCCTATTTTCATTCCTTAGTTAAGAATTTCTTAATGATATTATCTGCTTCTTGCAGGGCAGTATCCAAATCATCATTGATTAGTATTTTATCAAACTTTGGTGCAAAACTCAATTCATACTCCGCCTTCCCCACTCTTTGTGCTATCATTTCAGGAGTGTCAGTACCTCTCCCTTCAAGACGTTTTTTCAAAGTTGGAACATCAGGAGGGGCTATAAATACAGCCAAAGCATCCTCCCCAAATATCTTTTTCAAATTACATCCACCTACTACATCCACGTCAAATACCACATGATGTCCTTTCTTTTCAATGCGCTCTATTTCTGACTTCAATGTACCATAATAACAACCCGCATAGACCTCCTCATACTCCACAAATGCACCTTCTTGTATTTTTCTTTGAAATTCTTCTGAAGACAAGAAGTAATAAGCTTCACCATGTTTTTCAGCTCCTCTTGGCGCACGACTTGTAGCTGAAACAGAAAATTCCAACTCCGGATATTTTTCCAACAAATAATTGACAATCGTGCTCTTTCCTGACCCGGATGGCGCACAAACAATTAAGACCATATCAGTTAATGATTACAAAACGTTCAACACTTGTTCTTTTATTTGCTCCAATTCATCCTTCATTTTCACCACAATGATTTGCATTTCACTATGATTAGACTTAGAGCCCATAGTATTGATTTCTCTACCCATTTCTTGGGCAATAAATCCTAACTTCTTACCTACTCCATCTCCAGCATCAAGCGTTTCTAAGAAATAGCGCAAATGATTTCTCAGCCTTACTTTTTCCTCATTGATGTCCAGTTTTTCAATGTAGTAAATCATTTCTTGCTCAAGTCTATTGCTATCTATTTCCACTTTATCAGATAGTGCCTGCAAGTTCTCTTCCATGCGTGCACGGATTCGCTCTATACGTTCATTTTCGTACCCTTCCACTTCTTTCAGAAGTTCAGCAATACGTTCTATTTTTGCTCGGAACATCACATCCAATGCTTTTCCCTCTTGCAGACGGAATTTCTCTATTTCATTGAGTGCCATTTCCACCGCTTCACTAACGGCTGCATATTCCTCTTCCTGTGGTTCCACAGTAGTGGTTTTAAGTACATCCGGCAAACGCAACAACAATTCAAACCAATTCGCAGGTAATGGAATCTTTTTTTCTTCAGCGATATTCTTGATTTGCTCCATATAAGCACCAAGTACCTCCACATTGATGGGTTGTCCGGTCGCCATGAGTCCTTGTTGTTCCACAGATATAGTCAAGTCCACTTTGCCTCTTAATAGTCGTTGGGCAACTTTATTTCTCAGTTCAATCTCCTTGCTACGATAAATTCCCACAATGCGGGCAGACAAATCCATTTGTTTGCTATTGAGGGATTTTAATTCTACTGTGATTTTCTTATCGGCAAACTCTTTTTCGGCTTTGCCATAACCGGTCATGGAGTAAATCATTGTCTTACAATAACGCTATTAAAATCCTACGTAATTTATTTTTTCAACATAATATCCAGAATCAATCTGTCTGTTTCTGTCATACCATCACGTCCTATCACCGTTAGATTGCGAATACTTGCATCCACATCGTCTGCGATGATACCCTCTTGCGAACTTACAGTTTTATGTTCCATTGCCAATAGAGCGGATAAAACCGCTGTGCTTACACCACTCGTCACTTTGAGGGCACAACTTGGTTTTGCACCGTCACAAATCATACCCGTCAAGTTAGCTATCATGTTTTTCACTGCATAGCACACAGTTTCAAAATTTCCTCCCATCAAGTAGGTCAAACCACATGCCGACCCTGTTGCTGCTACAACACAACCACACAATGCGGACAAACGTCCTAAACTTTGTTTGATGTATATAACGGTGAGATGACTCAACATCAAGGCACGTATCAAATCTTCATGTGTCTTATTTTTCTCACGAGCATAGACCACAACCGGCATGGTCGCACTGATTCCTTGGTTTCCACTCCCTGAGTTGCTCATTACCGGAATCATGGCTCCCGCCATTCTTGCATCACACGCTGCAGATGTATAGGACAATATATGTGAAAAAACAGTATCTCCCAACATATCTTTCTCCACCTCACCCTGCAATGCTTTTCCTAAGGCATGTCCATAAGAACCTTTCAAGGACGTTTCCGCTGCTGCATTATTCAGTTTTGCAGTTTCTTCTATAAAAGCTATTTCGTCCAACGGAGTCGTCATGGCAAATTCATAAACTTTTGCCATCGTCAGTGTCACATCATTTTGTGCCGCATTATCGCTTGTTTGAACCTTATCCTGCAACAACACTTCACCATTTTTTTCCAAATAAACGAAATGTGTATGTGCACCAGCTATAACAGCACAAGCTTTATCATTTCCTGCCGTACAAATTATTTCAATGTAGAGTTTCTCCTTGGTATCCTTCTTTTGTTCTACCAAAATACGTTTCTCGGCGATGTACTGCTTGCCTTCTTCTACCTTCTCCGGTGTACAATCCTTGAGCACTTCAAGTTGATATTCAGACTTACCTATCAGGGCACCTAATGCTATTGCAATGGGCAATCCTATCATACCAGTTCCCGGTATGCCCACTCCCATAGCATTTTTGAGCATATTTGCACTTAGCTTAGCCTCTATTTTTTCCGGTCGGCATCCCAACACCTCAGTTGCCTTAGCCACACAAAGAGCCACGGCAATAGGTTCTGTACAACCGATAGCCGGAATAACTTCTCTTTTTACTAAGGCAATAATTTCATTGCGTTCTTGTGTATTCATTCGTATATTAGATTAAGTATTTCATACATTTTTATTGCTTTTATTGGCACCTTTCACAATTATCCAAATGATAATCGGTGCTCCAAAGAGTGCACACACTGTACTTATGGGCAATGGGTGTGGTGTTTGTTGTGAGAGAATATCACACGCCAATAACAACACAGCCCCCACAAGCGCTGACGCCGGTAACACCACACGATGGTCATCCGTCCCCATTAGGCCTCGTGCCACATGAGGCACTGCCACACCTACAAAGGCAATAGGTCCTGCGAAGGCTGTTATTCCTCCTGCCAACAAACCGGTAGAAAGAATAATCAAGAAACGGGTAAAATTCACCTGCACCCCCATACTTCCGGCATATTGTTCTCCCAGTACCAATGCATTTAGTTTTTTCATCAACCCCACTTCAATCATCAATCCTGCAATTATCATCACACTCAAAAATGGCATTTGTTGCCATCCGACTGCACTGAGACTGCCAAAGGTCCACACAACAAACAATTTCAGTGTATCAGGGTTACTGTAATGTTGAATCACATTCACCACTGCCCCACTCATTTGTCCTATCATCACTCCCACTATCAGCAAGGATACAGCCTCTCTCACTTTTACCGATATCGCCAACACCAATAAGAGGGAAAGCAATGCTCCCAACATAGCCGCAGCGACAATGCTCCATTCGCTTGTTAGAGAGGAACCCATCCATGTTCCCACCATCATCACCAGTGCCACACCCAAAGTCGCACCGGAACTCACCCCAAGTGTATAAGGTCCCGCCAATGGATTGCGAAAGAGTGTTTGCATCAACAGTCCTGCCACTGACAGCCCCACACCTGCCAACACTGCCGTTAGGGCTCTTGGGAGACGAAGATTGCACACTATCTCCTTGTGGATAGGCTGCGCATCATTTCCGGTCAAAGCATTCCACACCTCTTCCACTGTCAATGAGACACTACCAAGCGTAATGTCCAACAAAACCAACAGAAGAACCAAAACCGGCAATGCTGTAAACCACATGAATCGCTGCCACTTCATGTATGCCTATATTTTTTATTTCTCTCCCTTTAAATAAGCAGAAACATTCTTTTCTATACGTTCCGATAGATTCTCAGCACTACCCATTTCAAAAGCTTCACCTGTAATTTTTTCATACAACTCCTGATAACGTTGGCTGATTCCCATCACTATCTCATCCGTCATTTCCGGAACTTGTTGACCTTCTTTTCCTTGGAAACCATTTTCCATCAACCATTCTCTGACAAACTCCTTTGAAAGTTGCTTTTGTGGTTCACCATTTTCAAAACGTTCCTGATAGCCTTCCGCATAGAAATAACGTGATGAATCCGGCGTGTGAATCTCGTCCATCAAATAGATTTTTCCATCATGTTTACCAAACTCATACTTAGTATCCACCAATATCAAACCACGTTCTGCTGCTATCTTTGTTCCTCGTTCAAATAACTGCAAGGTGTATTTCTCCAACAAAGCATAATCTTCAGCGCTCACCAGTCCTTGCGCTATGATTTCTTCTTTAGAAATATCTTGGTCATGTTCTCCGATTTCCGCTTTTGTAGTTGGTGTGATAATAGGATTCTCAAAACGTTGGTTTTCTTTCATACCTTCCGGAATTTTAACACCGCATATTTCTCTTACACCATTCTTATATGCTCTCCATGCACTACCACACAAATAGCCTCTAACAATCATTTCCACCGGAAATCCCTCACATCTCACACCCACTGTTACCATTGGGTCAGGAGTTGCCTTTTTCCAATTAGGAACAATATCAGCCGTAGCATCTAAGAACTTTGCAGCTATTTGATTCAACATTTGTCCTTTATAGGGTATTCCTTTAGGGAGAATCACGTCAAAGGCTGAAATTCGGTCAGTAGCAACCATCACCAATTCATTCCGCACGCTATACACATCACGTACTTTACCATGATAAACTCCTTGTTGTCCTTCAAAGTGATAATCTGTTTTTGTAAGTGCTTGATTCATACCTATATTTATTTATTTTGGGTTATTCATATATCTCCTACTCATTCCTCATGAGTATATTCATGCAAATGTAGTTATTATTCATGAATTATTCAAGTGAGACACCCATTTCAATCCTTAATTCATCATTGATTATTTAATTGATTATTTATTTGTATGAGTTATATTTATTATTGTTACTGAATTCTTACTTAGTTAGTATCTAGTTCCTATCTTGTTCCTATCTTGTTCCTATCTAGTTCCTATCTTGTTCCTACCTAGTTCCTATCTAGTTCCTACCTAGTTCCTATCTAGTTCCTACCTAGTTCCTATCTAGTTCCTA
>CALGCU010000099.1 GCA_937886455.1 uncultured Bacteroidales bacterium
TGTAATTATTTAGAGGCTTCTGCTTCGGCTATTTTTACGGCTTTCTATCTCAAAGCTATGCGTTTAGGCTATTTAGATAAGGCTACTTATGAAGCACCTGCAAAGAAGGCTTATAAAGGTTTGGTAGAAACATTCCTTAAAGAAAACGTAGGTGATAATAATGATTATGGCTTGATTCAAAGTTGTAAGTCTGCTGGATTGGGAGGAAAGTCAGGTAGTGATAGACGTACAGGCTCTGCTGCGTATTATCTGTTAGGTACAGACGTTGGTGTTACAACTAATTATACAGAAGGTAAGATTCTCGGAGCTTTTGTTTTAGCAGCCGTAGAATACGAACGTGCTTATTATAAGGCGCCCTTATTGAGTAGCTGTAATTGTTTGACGGTGTCGTTTAGATAAGTAAGAAAAAGAAATAATAATAGTTTTTTAGGGTATATGGAGAAAGGCGAGTTGTACACATGGTGTGCAGCTCGTCTTTCTTATATGTGAAGCGTTGTGTGATTGCGATTAGCTGTGTGTGGAGCTTATTTTATTTATTCAGTCGGTTTACATAGCGTTGTTCTATGACTTTCCAATCAATAATACCCCAGAGATGTGTCAAGTGATTGGCGCGTTGATTGCGATAGTCAATGTAGTAGGCATGTTCCCACACGTCAAAGGTGAGCAGCGGAATGTATCCTTTGGTCAGTGGATTGCCGGCATTGCTTTCTGACATGATGCTGACATGTCCTTTACGGTCACTCACCAACCACACCCATCCTGATCCAAATAGACCCAATGCAGCTTTGTTCATTTCTTCTTTGAAGGCGGCAAAACTTCCCCAGTGTGTCATGATAGCACTGCGCAATGCACCTACCGGTTCGCCTCCTCCTTCCGGAGAGAAACTCTCAAAGTAGAAAGTGTGATTCCACACCTGTGCGGCATTGTTGAACACAGCACCCTCGCTGGTGCGTACAATGTCTGCCAACTCGGCATTCTCGTGGTCTGTTCCTTCAATCAGTTTGTTGAGGTTGTCAATGTAGGTTTGTAGATGTTTCCCGTAGTGATATTCAATCGTTTGTTGACTAATGGCAGGTTCTAATGCGTTGGGTGCATACGGCAACGCGGGTAGCGTAAATTTCATAATAAATAGTATTAAAAAGTTCATAGCAATAGGTTGTTTGTATTGATATAACACTATTTATCCTCTCAAAGTTCATTCTTTGAGTAATTTTTCCTTGCTCCTTAGTTGTGTGCGCCATCGATTCGCCTTGTTTGAGGCTTAGGTTGTTGCTTTGCGTTGACGGCGGTAGATGTAGAAAAAGAACAGCAGAAGCAATGTCCATGGGCAGTCGCGTATGGGAGTTACAGCGCCCACTGCACTACCACTGCCCGGTGCTGCCCGTTGCATATCAGCAAATGGCATTTCTTCAGAGAAGGGTTCCGTTATGTTGGAGATGTTTCTGGAGCGCATGTTACTCATCTTGGGTGTGGGCAGTGAGATTGTGGCTTGCGCAATCGCTTGACCGGTCACTATGGATGGGGTTACACTTGTAGTGGATGAAGCATTAAATGTTTGTCCTCCCCCCACAGAGCGTATCATGCGTTCTTTTTGCTTCGGTGAGGATAGTCCGGTGGGGCTTCCTGTCATGTAGGATGTGGGTAGTTGTGCAACAATGGCTTGAGGGGTGCCTTGTGCCTCCCATTCTTCGGTGTTTCCTTTTACGCTATTCAGAGCCAGTTCGTTTCTTACAGCAGGGTCGTATATGCCGGTGCGTGGTGAGATGGCATGGTATGTGTTGCCGGGAACAACCATTGGTGTGAGCGTAGGTGCAAGTCCGCTTGTTGAAAAGTTGTATTGAGGCATGTACCTGTTCAGCAACCGTTGTGGCAGGAATAGCATGCACCCCACAAGGCTGCAACCAATCCATATATGTAAGGTTCTTTTTTGGGTCTTTGTCATTGTTTTAGGTAAGATAAATTCAGTTAGGTCAGTTTAGTTTAGGTGGGTAGATTGTTTAATTATAAAAACAATCTTTTTCCCAATTAATTACATTGCTTTCAATGTATGTTGATATATTGTTTAAATCTTCCACTCCTCTTATCATGTGATCGTGATAACGTTGTTGCCAGGCAAATTCCATTCCACATTTGTGGGCATACTTGGTCACGGCAGATTTAAGTGACCCTACATAGGTTGACAACAATGGCAGACGATGACACGCTATTCCATTGGATGTGCGTTCTTCCCTTGTAGGGACACGGCGTGCCGTGTCCGCTTGTTTTGTTTGGTCGCTATCGGACACGGCACGCCGTGTCCCTACAACATTTATGATAGCATGGAAATGATTGGGCATCACTACATGCTGTAATATGTCAATATGCGTATGATGTTGTTGTGCTTTGTTTAATTCATCCTCCAAAAAAGCACCTACTTCAGTCATAGCTATTTTATTGTCATGAATTTCTCCAAAGAGACGTTTATGCTTGCGAGTACACACTGTAATAAAATACATTCCTTCGTTATAGTCTAACCAATCAACACGAGGCGTTTTACGTTGTGTAAATTGTTTATTCATTTCCTTCATTTCTTTTTCGGACACGGCACGCCGTGTCCCTACATTCTTTGTATAATATATAATAGTTATTCTACCAACAATTTTATTTCTTGGTGGTTGGTAGGTGTACCCACTTTTATGATGTAAGTTCCTGTGCTTAATCCTCTCACTGTGTGCAGGGGTACTACCGGCGCTTGGTGTACAATGCGTCCGTTCATGTCTATCACATACACTTGCGCATCTTTTGTGATGTTTACTGCATGCACCACAGCCACACCTTTCATAGGCGACCATGCTTGCAGAGTAGTTTCGGTGGTAGAAGGTAACTCGGTAGCCGGACCTTCGGGCACTACAGGTGCTTTACTCACTCTGCGACGCAGGAAGAAACGTCCTGCTTCTTCGCTATCCAGTAGGTCAATGTCTATACTGCAAGTGCCCGGCGTGATAAGCACACTGTCTTCTGTGAGTGCGTCATAAAGTTCTATTTCTTCGCCTAATGCTTCTATATTTTCAAAGTGTAGTGTCAGTATTTGTTCTTTGCTTTGGATGTATAGCGGAATGATGTCAAGGTTTT
>CALGCU010000100.1 GCA_937886455.1 uncultured Bacteroidales bacterium
ACGCCGTCTTCTTTAATGTAATTATGATTTATATCATTTGTAACGGTGGAATATATACCCCATTCGTTGAGTAATTTAGTTTGTTGTTTGGAAAATTCTTCTTGCGAAATTTCGTGATTTTCATATTTTTCTTTTACTATATTACCATGGTAGAGTTATCCATAGATTGGGTTCTCTGCCACAAATATGTTCGTATATATTTATTGAGTTAGTTTCTATTTCGTAGAGAGTGTATCCAATCGTATTGTCACCCGTGCGTATTGGGGCACGATGAATGAGATTGGGAATGTCCAGACAAGCAGTGAGCATGTATCGATGATAATGCCCGCTTGCTATCAGGTTGATGTTCATTTGGGCTATGCGTTGCGCTACGCTGTCAGCATTGTGAATGTCACCGGCTTGGATGGGGTAGTGTGTAAACAATATGGTCTTTGAAGTGGAGTGGAGTTGTTGCTCTATCCATCTCCATGTGGTGTCGGCAATAATTCCCTCAGACGTACCTTGCAGAGGCATGGCAGAACAGCCTATGAACGCAGTGTTGTTGAGTAGAAAATAAAATCGGTCATTCCCGAAAACCTGTTTGAATAGTTGATTAGAACCATTATGATAGTCATGATTTCCGGCGATGACGTAATAGGGCATACCAAGTTTGTCTAAAATTTGTTTAGCCAAAAGCAACGAGGGTGTATCAGCATGTTGGGTGATGTCACCGGTGATGATAACAAAATCCACATCAGTAATTGAGTTGATGTGTCGTGTGATTTGTTGTAAATGTTGGGATGTTTGTGTGTCGTTGTGTGCAATATGAGTGTCAGTGATGAGAGCAAATCGAGTGGTGTGTTGCGCACAACAAAGCGAAATTATTGTTGTGAAGAGTAGGGTGAGATAAGATTTTTTTGTCAGCAACATTATTCAATCTGTAACTTCAGTTCGTTTTTCAGTGTTTCAATAGCAGGGTTGTTTTGTATAAAGTACTTCATTTTTTCTTCAGAAGTGTAGGGCGTGTCGTCTCCCATTGTTTGAATCTCGTATGTAAGAGTGATGTAGTCGTTTTGCAGAGCATTTCTCAAAAAATACAATAAACGTTTTTCTTCCGCTTTCATGTTGGCCACTTGCGACTCATTGTTGAGTGTGAGATGAAGCACATTGTTGTCTCTGAGTTCGGGGAAGTGTTTTCGCAGTGTGTTCTTCATTCGTTCATCATCATCTGCCACAGCCGAGATAGATTGCATCCATGTGTGTTGCAATTGTTCCAGCGTGAATGTATTATTTCTTTTTTCAGTACTTTCATTCACTTGTTCTGTTGATGTTGCCTGTGGTTGGGCGGAGGCTTTCAACTCATCTTCAGAAATAGAAATACTGACTGATAGAGGACGCTTGGCAGGTTGTGTTGCTACCCTTGGTGTGGGCGCGGTTTTTTCTCCAGCAACGCTTTCTCTTGCGTTGTTTTTTACTGCGGTGTTGGTAGGTGTGGCAGTTGGTGTGTTATTAACACGGCTCGGTGTGTTATTGGTGTGTTGTGTGGTGTTTCCCGTTGTAGGTGTTGTGGGAGTAGGGTTGGGAGTGGGTGTGTTGTTGATATTACACAATTTAATCAGCAAAATCTCAACCGAAAGCCTTTTGTTGCGTGAGAGTCGGTAGTTGAAACTACATTCAGATGCGAGTTGTAAGGCTTTGAGGAGAAAAGCTAACGGTGTTTTGGCAGCTTGAGTTTTGTAGCGTTGTGCAATTGTGTCTGCTGTTTCAAGCAACACTATAGTTTCCGGATTTTTGCTCACCATTACATCGCGGATGTGTGATGCCAAACCGTCCACAAAGTGTTGTCCCTCAAATCCTTTCTTCAGTACATCATTTAACAGTAATAGGGCTTTGTTTATATTTCCTTCCATGCAGATGTCCACAAGGTTGAAATAGTATTCATTGTCCAGTACATTGAGTGTTTGTATAGTATCTTCATAGGAAATTTCGTTGCCACAGAAGTTTACTAATTGGTCGAATATAGAGAGTGCGTCACGCATACCTCCATCACTTTTTAGTGCGATTGTGTGGAGGGATTCCGTGTCAATGACTACATTCTCTTTTTGTGCAATGTTGGCAAGATGTTGTACAGTGTCAGTTATCGTGATTCGATTAAATTCGTATATCTGACAACGCGACAGAATAGTAGGTAATATCTTATGTTTTTCAGTAGTAGCCAAAATAAAGATGGCATGTGCCGGAGGTTCTTCCAGTGTTTTGAGAAAGGCATTAAAAGCCCCTTGAGACAACATGTGAACCTCATCCACAATGTACACACTGTATTTTCCAATTTGTGGTGGAATTCTCACTTGGTCAATGATAGAGCGTATGTCATCCACACTATTGTTAGAGGCAGCATCCAGTTCGTGTATGTTGAACGACCTTTGTTCGTTGAATGCTTTGCACGATTCACATTCATTGCAAGGCTCATAATCGGCAGTGGGGTGTTCACAGTTGATGGTTTTTGCAAAGATACGTGCACAAGTGGTTTTGCCCACCCCTCTTGGACCGCAAAACAAGTAGGCATGTGCCAGATGATTATTCTTAATAGTGTTTTTAAGCGTTTGTGTCAATGACTTTTGTCCCACCACAGAGTCAAAAGTCGAGGGACGATATTTGCGTGCAGATACAACAAAATTTTCCATTGCTATTTTCTTCCAATACTATCGTGCAAAGTTAATGTAAAAATATGATTCTACGTATGAAATAATCATTTATTTATAACCATCAAATGTGAAGATTTATTTCATAATAAACCCGGTTTCGGTTGGAAATCAGTGTGCGTGATTTAGTATAATGCACTTTCCATGTATGATTGTAGTATGATGGTTGCCGCTATTTTGTCCACCAAGGCTTTATTTTGTCGTGCTTTCTTGTGCAGTCCGCCATCTATCATTGCTCGGTGTGCAAGTACAGATGTGAAACGCTCATCCACCATGGTGATTGGAATATCCGGGAAGTTTTTTTGTAATAGTTTGACAAATGTTTTTACTCTTGCCATGTTGGTGGAATCGCTGTTGTCATTTTGTTTTGGACTACCAACAATAAAACGTTCCACTGTCTCAGAAGATGTGTATTGTTGCAAAAACTCCATAATTTGGTGTGTAGGAATAGTGTCTAGTCCGTTGGCTGTAATCTTCAGAGGATCACTTACGGCTATACCTACTCGTTTTTGTCCATAGTCTATCGCTAAAAGTCTGCCCATGTTCTGTGGTGTTTTATGTGTATTTGTCTGACATATCTAACACAAAGATACAACTTTTTCTTAATCGGAGCATCACATCTGTGTTTTTTCTGTAAGATTTAAATAGCAGAACATAAGGATTATCAGGTACATTTTGATTGTATTCATATACAGGAATGCAGAGTAGTGAATGTGGTGTGATTTTGTAAGTTGGTTGAAAGTTTGTACTTTTACATCATCATTTCTATTTATACTTATGACGAAAACAATACTACATATAGAGACTACCACAGATGTGTGTTCTTTGGCTTTGAGCCGTGATGGGGAAGTCTTGTTGCACCGCATTGATTATGATGGACATAATCATGCCCGTGTGTTACCCCTATTCATAGAAGAAGCACTTCGTTTTGTAGAAGAACGTAACTTGAAATTAGATGCAGTAGCATTGAGCAAGGGTCCGGGTTCTTACACAGGCTTGCGCATAGGTGCATCCATGGCCAAGGGCATCTGTTATGCCCAAAACATTCCTTTGTTGGCAGTCAATACCCTTCAGTTGATGGCCGTTTCAGCAAAGTTGTCGGCACAAGAAGCAGGTTGTGACTTGCTTTGTCCGATGATTGATGCGCGTCGTATGGAGGTGTATGAGGCATTGTTTAACTCAGACTTACAAGAAGTATCTCCGGTGCGTGCTCATGTGATTGATTCCGGAGCCTTTCAGGAAGAATTAACACACGCTCGTATCGCTTTCTTTGGTAATGGTTCAGATAAGTGTCGTGAGGTAATCACATCTTCCAATGCAGTGTTTTTGTCGAAGGTGATTCCGGATGCATACTACTCTGT
>CALGCU010000101.1 GCA_937886455.1 uncultured Bacteroidales bacterium
CCAACAATGGTTTAAAAGTACGCGTACCCCTACAAAAAACAGCACTCTCCTCCTCCACACACGTGGCTTTCCACAAACAACTCAATCAAACCACACCTATCAAAGGAATCTGCTCGCCACACCTTATCTACGACGAACAAATCCGACAACTACACTCCGAAGGAAAAATCACAGACCTGGGCGATGCTCTGCAACTCAACATCGAAGCAACACTCCACCTCATGCCCGATGCCTTCATCGCTGTTGGATATAACAGCACAGACCCTTCCATCTCACAACTACAAAAAACCAACATACCCGTCATCCACACCATTGAATGGATGGAAAACTCACTACTCGCAAGAGCCGAGTGGATAAAATTTATTGCCGCATTCTATTGCCAAGACTCAATCGCAAACAACATCTTCCAAAACATCGAAACCAACTATAACCAACTCACACAACTCACACACTCACTCCAACATAAACCCACCATTATGAGTGGAGGAAATTTTAGAGGAACATGGTACATGCCGGCTGGAAACAACTACATGGGACAACTCTTTCACGACGCAGGAGCAGACTACTACTATGCTCAAAATCAACAATCCGGAAGCCTGCCTCTCACCATAGAAGAAGTAATGGCACATTTTGCAAATGCAGATGTATGGGTAGGAAGCAGCGCCAATTCACTACACGAACTGGAACTCATGGATAGCAAACACACACTCTTCAAAGCATTCAAAGAAAAAAAAATATACAACTTCAATAAACGAACCACACCACAAGGAGCAAACGACTTTTGGGAACTCGGACTCGCACGCCCCGACCTGCTACTCGCCGACCTCATCTCCATACTACACCCCGACCTACTACCCAACCACAACACCATCTTCACCACCCAACTACAATAACCCCACAACGGACCTTACCTACCCTTCCACATCCATGACCACCTAAAAAAGCACTATCGCCCTCGCAGGGGACGTAGCGAGGTACTTGTAGGATGTACTGAATGTACATCCGTGCCGAGCGAAAGGCTACGGGTAGGCGACCGGAGGTCGGGAATGGGGAGCAAAATTGCGAGTAAGCAAGCGCAGAATCAAACTTGCTTGAATTATGCCGAGCGTGAGCAAATTCAACGAAGTTAACAATTGTCCTCGTTGCGACGGAGGCAAAGCGAAACGAAGTGAGCGGAGGGGGTATGTTTTAGTGAAAAGTTGTAGGGACACGGCGTGCCGTGTCCGCCTTAATACACCGGCAAAGCACTGTCACTCCTCAAAGAACCTACCGATGTATTGATAGAATTTATTTGCAAAACAAAAGTCTATGACACCCTCACATTCAAGCTCTAACCGCACTGTCGCCTTTTAATTGGGGACGCGGTGGCTTGCCACCGGAGATGGTACATCAGCAAGGCATAATGCAAAAAACTGGGTAATCTCACATCACCCATTAACCGCACAGCCGAAATAACGTCAAATGTAGAGCTTGGAATTTAAAAAAATAAATCCCAGCCGCATACATATTGCGACTGAGATCCTTTTGTTAGGCTTTGTTAATCTTATCGGTCTTCAATGTTAAAGAATTATTACTGCCCTTCAGCTCTTCTTTTACTTTCAACCCAATCCTCTGCAGTTTTATCAAATCCTTGAATAGCTTTTTCCAATAAACTTGGTTGTATTATGTCTACGTAAGTAATTCTTAATGCATATATTCTATTCCCAACCGGAATTGTTCCTTCATAACCTGCAGGAATCAAGTCGTTGAAACTAAAATTTCTCCATTCAGCTTCTCGACTTCCGACTTTATATTGAATTTCAACTTGACAAGGATAATTATTTTCATTCCTTATATCAAAACACCGTGCATCTCTTTCATTCCGATCAATCACAATTCCTTTATAAGAGGATTTAGCATTTACGGCTGAAAAAAAACCAATGTAAAGGAAAATTATCAGACAAATTCTATAACTTTTCATAAAAAAATGCTTTTTATTTTACTAATCAATTTATTTAGAAATCCGAAACCATGTATCGTACTCTTATTTGATTTTTGTAAATCTGAATCATACTGATTACGAACCACTACAACATCTACTAATTTGAGACCAATGATAACACTATCAACACACCCAATTTTTTGAGGTTCAATACTTGGAGGAATTAAATATGGTACTGGATAATCAATCCAATCTGTTTCCCTGTTGCCAATTTTATACTGAATAACAACATGCACTGAATCATAATTATCGTTATATACATATATACAATTAGTCTCAGAGTCAGTCCCTCTATCAAGTGTGACTTGCTTGTAAGTAGTTTGCGCACTTACAAACAAGACACACATAATAAAAAGACAAGTTGTTAACAACTTGTAAAGATTTCTACTATTACACACAATTATTTATTTGCTGCTATATTATAGTAACTTTCATTTGGCTTTGTTGGGGTATTACTTTGTTCGCAAGAAGTAAACACTGTTACCATAAAAACAAGGGTAACTAATAATAAAAAATATTTCTTCATTTGTTTAGTGAGGTTTATCTATACCACCTCAAAGACTTTAATTTATTGTAGTTTATTATTTTACTAATAGGTTGATTTCTATTGTTTATCCATTTATTACTTTGATTACCATTCAGAATTATCTGCATTCACCGCCTTATCACTGTGCCCTGTTCTATAATTTGGAGTACATTTATTTTCACTTGTACAACATTCTGTTCTTGTTTGTTGAACAGAATATGTTCTCGTTTGGGACTGTCCACTACTGTTGCTACCACTGACATCTCCTTTAATAATGCTCAAATTTCCTTCTACGGTACCACTACTAGAACTGCTGGATGAATTTGAACCTTCATCCCCCCAAGTATATGTCATGGTGGCCTTAGTACCATTATACACATTTCCTTCACTTTTAAATCTACATTGATTGTTGTCATCATTTGATGCACTCGCAAACATTACACCTCCAAAGAGAATAACCATGCTTAATAAAATCTTTTTCATAATCATAAATTTTTAATCGTTTCCCTACTCACTTATGGCATTTCGGGTTACTCCATTTCTTTATCCGCAAAAGTAAACTCAACCATCAAATACAGCACTAAAAATGCGTTGCATCATCACAACAGAAGTGTTACATAAACGCAACAGTCATAAAGCAATCAATCTACTTTATTCTGCAAAATGTCAATATAAAAAGTGAAGAAATTGACCTTTAAAAGAAGAGAAATGCGAATCAATAGAAGAGTATCAATGCTGGGAGCACCAAAAATACGATAACACGAAGTACGATCTACACCAAGTTCACGCGCAAACCAAGCAACACTACGTCCCTGTGCACGTAGCTCATCTTGAATTAAATGCCCGATGTGAATCTTTGTTATAATCATAAAAAAGCGCAAACTATCTTCGTAACATGTATCAAATCCGGGCTCTGGTAAGACCTTCGAGAATACAGCACTCAATAGTTCACGCCTAAACGTGAACCTGAATCATACTTATTCCCCCTCTAAAATTTACCAGATTTCGGATTTAGAGAATAAAGATTTTCAAGCTCAATATTACAGTTTATTTCCTATAAAAGATTGTTATCCTTTTACAATGCCTCCTTTTTTATATGCTTTGCAAAAATAATACATAATTTGTTATTAACAAACTATACAACTCATTTACTCACAACATAGACCGACAAACACATAACTAAAAAACAATAGAACACCCTACCCACTTAAGAAATAGAATACCAACCCAACCCTCCACCTCGCTCCGTGACACACCCTGCCACAAGCACACACCCTTTGCGCTAGCAAACACACCCACACACCGTGCCCTCCAGCTCGCTTGCGAGCGTACTACAGAGAAGCGTCCTACACCCTCCCTATCCAAAACTAACTAAAAAAGCACTGTCGCCCTGCTCAGGGGGACGAGTGGAGAGTAGCGCCAGCGGAGCGGAACGGAGGGGGTCTTTCTACATACAACGTCCCCGAAACGACGGAGTTCCGAGCGAAATGGAGATTTAGCGGAATGGAGCGGAGGGGGTCTTTATTATATAAAATTG
>CALGCU010000102.1 GCA_937886455.1 uncultured Bacteroidales bacterium
CCTCCAAAATCTTCTGCAACTTCCATATTGGTTTTTTCTTCCCAGTCGTGTTTACAAAATAATTGTTTAAAAAACTTTTTCATATTTTTTCTTTTTTAAATAATAATTATTTTTTTAACAATGTTTCCTATTGTGGTCGTTACCAATCATACCGATTATTTCCAATGTTTCTCGATAGCCTCTCGCCACTCCAGCATACCAATCTGCTACATCGTATTGCTTTTCATCGAAAGCACATTTTTCATTTTTTTCAGCGTTTTTAATTCGTTGTTTTACTAACGCTTTTGCTTCATCTTTTGTCATAGTATTTTCTTTTAATAAAATAATTATTTTTATTAATTTTGCTTTCCTTTATGAATAGTCCAAGTCACATTTTTATCAAAAAAATGGCTTTCACACTCAAGTCTTAAATAATCTTCGCGTTCGTTTTTTTTCTCCCAACCTGCTGGAAGTATTTTCAGTCGTTCTTTTGCTCGTCTTTTCATGGCTTTTTGCGCTTCGTCTAATGTTTGGAAAACATCGAAAGTATGCTCGCTTATAGAATCTCCGCGTGTTGCACAGAAACTTTTCATTTCAAGTATATAACAGTTTTTCATTGTTCTTTATTTTTTTATTTTTGTTTTATTAGGACTGACAATGATATTTTATTAGATGTTGGAGTGTTTTTTTTAGTGGTATTAGGGCGTGGAGCAGCGGGATGCGAGCCGGAGTGATTGGACAAATCGGTTTGGGTGGAAGACTGTTGGAGTGGAAGGATTGTGGAAATTATGCGATGAGTGTTACAATAGCAGGAGATAGGGTGGATGTGTGTGAAAAGATGTTTTGAAGCACAGTTTTTTCGTGGGCATATCACTTGTTTATCTCCCGTAATGGTATTATATTTGCATAGATAAAGAAATGATGTAAGAATAATCGTAATTTAATTATACAAGCTATGAAAACAATCGAAAAAATCACCTCTTTGAGGGCGCAGATGCGTAAGTATTCTCTGGCAGCGTATATTGTGCCGGGAACTGACCCTCATGCGAGTGAATATGTTACCGAGCATTGGAGAGAACGTATGTGGATATCCGGGTTTACGGGATCGGCAGGGACTGCTGTTGTGACTTTGGATAAGGGGGGATTGTGGACTGATTCACGTTATTTTCTTCAGGCAGAGATACAACTGAAAGATTCCGGTTTAAGCCTGATGAAAGAGGGACTTGCAGATACTCCCAGTATAGCAGAATGGCTCAAGCAACAACTGAAGCCGGGTGCTAATGTGGGTGTGAATCCGGAGATGTTCTCAAACAATGGTTATGTGGCTTTGCAAAATGAGTTGCAAGAAGCGGACATTCACTTGATGCCTGTGGACTTGATTCAGCCGATATGGGTGGAACGTCCTGCACTTCCTACTACTCCTTTCTATGTTATGGACTTGAAATATACCGGCAAATCGGTGACTGAGAAGTTGACAGAATTGAGACGTGAGATGAAACATCGACATGCAGATGTGTATGTGATTTCATCTTTGGACGAGATAGCCTGGTTGTTTAACATTCGCGGAACAGATGTGGATTATAATCCGTTGGTGATAGCCTATGCTATAGTTACTCAGGGTGATGCAACCTTGTTTGTTATGCCTGAAAAACTGACAGCAGAGACTATGAAGTATTTGGTGAACAATAAAGTGGCTGTGGCTGATTATGAATGTATCATCAATGCTGTGAAGAAAATCGACGCGAATGATGCTGTGCTTTATGATGGTGCAAAACTGAACAGAGCTTTGTGGAATGCTATTCCGAAAGGATGTAAGAAGGTGGAATGTGCATCGTTGGTGGCACAGCTTAAGTCTCTGAAGAATGAAGTGGAGTTAGAAGGTACGCGTAAGGCTATGAAGCAAGACGGCAAGGCTTTGGTGCGTTTCTTTATGTGGTTGGAAGAAAATGTGGGTAAACAAAACCTCAGTGAGTATGACCTTATGATGCGCTTGAAGGAGTGTAGAGCAGAGGGAGATAACTTTATGGGTGAAAGTTTTGGTACGATTGCCGGATATAATGCTAATGGAGCCATTGTGCATTACTCTGCCGATGAACATAATTGTGCAATGGTGGAAAAACAAGGTATGTTGTTGCTTGATTCCGGCGGACAATACATGGATGGAACAACGGATATTACACGTACAGTTACTTTGGGTGAGCCTACTGAGCAACAAAAGGTGGACTACACATTGGTGTTGAAAGGACATATAGCCTTGGCATGTGCTAAATTCCCAGAGGGTACACGTGGAGTGCAGTTGGATGTATTGGCACGTCAATTCTTGTGGCAAAATGGTTTGTCATACGGTCACGGAACAGGTCATGGAGTGGGTCATTTCCTTTGTGTGCACGAAGGTCCACAAAATATTCGCACAGACTTAAATCCGACTCCTCTGCAAGTAGGTATGCTTTTGTCGGACGAACCCGGTGTGTATAGAGCGGGCGAGTATGGCATACGTATAGAGAACTTAGTGGCTGTGAAACAAGGAGAACGTACTCCGTTTGCCAATTTCTTGGAGTTTGAAACACTTACTCTTTATCCCTATGACCAAAAGTTGATTCAATGGGACTTGCTTTCTAAAGATGAGGTAGATTGGATTAATGCTTATCATCAAAAAGTGGAAGACGAACTGACACCTTTGCTTAATGATGAAGAAACAGCATGGTTGAAGGAAAAGTGTAAGCAACATTGATACAGTTGAGCAGACATATCGTATTGTTTTTCCTATTGGTGTTGGGATTGACGTCGTGTGAGAATTATGTGTCGTCTATTCCAGATATGCCGGTGCACTTGCAGCTTAATCTCTTGACAGAATATCCACACTTGAAGAATAATCCCAATCAGTGTGTGATATTTGATAAGCCACGTTTGGCGTCCGACCGTATAGGATATGGAGGAGTGTTGGTGTATAGTGATTTCTATGGAGAATTTCATGCTTTTGACTTGGCGTGTCCCTATGAGGCTCAGACCTCGGTGAAGGTGCGTCCGGACAGTGTGGGGAATGTGATATGTCCGAAGTGTGGAGAAGTGTATGACATTTCTTTGGGTGTGGGTATGCCTACCAAGGGTATTTGTCGCGAACCATTGAAACGCTATGTTGTGAGAGAAGTGAACAATATACTTTATGTGAGTCTGCGATAAGTTTCTTGGGAGAATGGACACTTTATTGTAAATTTGCGCTGTAAATAACTATAGGTAACTTCTATAAACCGAATATTTTAGAAAAATGATTTATAAAAGAATATCCTTAAATAATTACTATCATATGAAAAAGAATACATTTATTATTGTGGTGCTGTGTGCGCTATTAACTGCATGTCAAATGGAAAAGAATCCTTTTTTTGAAACATATAATACTCCGTATGGAGTGCCTCCTTTTGATCAAATAAAGGTGGAACATTATATGCCGGCCTTTTTGGAAGGTATTGAACGCCAGAAAGCTGAAATTGATGCTATTGTTGCCAATGAAGAAGCTCCGAGTTTTGAGAATACTATTGAAGCATTGGATGCAAGTGGAGAATTGCTATCAAAAGTAAGTTATGTGTTCTTTAATGTTCACATGGCAGATGGCAATGACGAAATGAATAAAATAGCCGAAGAAGTCTCTCCTCTTTTGTCGGAAAGTTCAGACTATGTGATGTTGAATGAAGGGCTGTTTGCTCGCGTAAAGGCAGTGTATGAACAAAAGGACGAATTGCAATTAACTGCAGAACAAAGCAAGTTGTTGGAAGAAACTTACAAGGATTTTGTACGTGGAGGTGCAAATCTTACTCCGGAACAAAAAGAAAAACTGAGCCAAATCAATAAGGAACTCAGTTTAGCGGAGTTGCAATTCAGCAAAAACGTTTTGGACGAAACCAATTCTTATCAGAAGTGGGTGGAAACAGAAGAAGAGTTGGCCGGTCTTCCGGAGAGCGTGTGTCAGGCAGCAGCAGAAGCAGCCAGTGCTGCAGGTCAAGAAGGTAAGTGGCTTTTCACTACACAAAAAGCAAGTTTTCTTCCGGTGTTGCAATATGGCGACAACCGTGCTTTGCGTGAAGAATTGCTTATGGCTTATGTGACACGTGCTAATCATGACGACCAATTTGATAATAAGTCAGTGATTAATAAAATCATGAAACTGAGAGTGGAAAGAGCCCGTCTTTTTGGTTTTGACACTCCGGCTGCCTTTATTTTGGATGACACGATGGCGAAAACACCTCAAGCAGTGTATGATTTCTTGGCTACAGTGTGGGAACCATCATTAGCTCAAGCGAAGAAAGAAGCAGCTGCATTGCAACAATTGATGGATGAAGAACAAAAGGGAGAAAAACTGCAATCTTGGGACTGGTGGTATTATGCAGAAAAACTCAGAAAAGCCCAATATGACCTTGATGAAGAAGAACTCAAGGGATACTTTAAATTGGAAAATGTGCGTCAAGGTGCATTTGACCTGGCACACAAACTATGGGGCTTAAACTTCAAACAATTAGAAGATATGCCGGTGTATAATCCGGAAGTAGAAGTGTTTGAAGTGACAGATGCAGACGGCTCTTTGATAGGTGTTTTATATACCGATTATTTTCCACGAGCAGGAAAACGTGCCGGAGCATGGATGAACGAGATAGCCCCTCAATATATTCGTGATGGCGTGAACCATCGTCCGGTGATTATCAATGTGGGTAATTTTACTAAACCAACCGCAGATAAACCGTCATTGTTGACTATGGATGAAGTAGAAACTCTCTTCCATGAGTTTGGACATGCCTTACACGGCCTTTTGAGTCAATGTACCTATAAGGGGTTGTCAGGAACCAATGTGGCTCGTGATTTTGTGGAATTACCCTCACAGTTGATGGAAAACTGGTGTTATGAACCAGAAGTGATGAAGACATACGCTTATCACTATCAAACCGGAGAAGTGATTTCAGATGAATTGATTCAAAAGATTCAGAATGCAAGCAAATTTAATCAAGGATTTGTGATGACAGAACTTTTGTCGGCTTCTTTGTTGGATATGGACTATCATTCCATCTCTGATACAGCCGATATAGATGTGAATGCATTTGAAACAACATCTTTGAATAGAATCGGCTTGATTCCGGAAATTATAGTTCGCTATCGCAGTACCTACTTTAATCACATATTTACAACAGGTTATTCTGCCGGGTATTATAGTTATACATGGGCTGCTGTATTAGACTCTGATGCTTTCCAGGCCTTTAAAGAAACCGGTGATATCTACAACCAAGAAGTGGCTAAAGCTTATAGAACCAATATCTTGGAACGTGGGGGAACTGAAGATCCGATGAAACTGTATCATGCATTCCGTGGCAAGGAACCAAATCCTGACTATTTGTTGATAAAGAGAGGCTTTAAAACAGCAGAGGAGTAAGCAATAGCACTACGTGAAGAAAAGTACAGAACACATAACCAAACCATCCATTCCCACCAGCATTTTGATGTTGGTGGGGTGTTTGCTTTTATGGTTACCTGATTTGTTTTCGCCAACCACTGATGTGTTGTGGGGAGAGATGGTGGTTTCATCAGTTGTGATTAAATCTGTCTGTTTCCTTTTGACTGTGACATCCGGGTGGGTTTTGTCGTTGCTATTCTTCAAGTTGTATATTACTCGTACATTTGGTGTTTTTACTGCATTTGTTTATGTGTTCACAGTGTCGTGCATACCTATGTTTCATGAAGATGTGGAGGCTCATGTATGTGTGTTGCTCTATCTTTGTTTTATGTCGTCATTGATGGGCATGTATAAAAATCCTCATGCTGTGAGGCATGCCTACAATTCCGGTATGTTGTTGGCTGTGCTTTCATTGCTTCATAATGCTTTCATGTGGCTATTCCCGATTTGGATATTAGGACTGATTTTGCAACGCGCATGGTCATTGCGTTCGTTCTTAGCATCCGTATTAGGGATACTTACTACGTGTGTATTGACGGCTTGGGTGTGTTATTTTGGGAAGATAGATATTCGGGAGTTGTGGACTTCATGGAGTATATATCAATGGCCATCCGATTATGTGGTTTTATGTGAATGGTTGGTGTGTGGTGTGTTCTTTTTGTGGTGTGTCGTGTTGCTTTATATGCGGGTGTTTGATTACTCCATTAAAAGCCGTATGGTGATGAATGTTATGTTGTTGTTGGCTGTGGCGTTTTTTGCTTTATCATTGCTGACCGGGATTCATACAGTGTTTGTGGGATGTAGTGTTGCTACGTGTTTGATGTTCATTGTACAACTTGCACATTCTCAATACTCAGCACGTTTTATTTGGGTAAATCTTACGGTGTATGGTTTGCTACTTGCAGTGATTTATATATGTGGCTTATCTGGATATGGAATGGCTTGAGGGACTAGGATATATGGGACTTTTTATTGCGGCTTTTTTGGCTGCAACTGTTTTGCCCTTTAGTTCAGAAGTTACTTTTTCAGCCTTGGTGTTTTCTGGTTTAGACCCTTGGATGTGTGTCTATGTGGCTACTGTTGGGAATTGGTTGGGAGGTTTGACCTGTTATTGGGTTGGTCATTTAGGTAAGATGGAGTGGGTTGAACGCTATTTGCGTATCAAGCCTGAGAAGGTGGAGCGTTTTTCATCAACTATTCGCAAGTATGGCGATTGGGTGGCGTTTTTCTCATTCTTGCCCGGGGTGGGAGATATTATAGCAGTTGCAGCCGGATTTTTTCGTTGTCGTTTGTGGATAGTGGCTGTCTGCATGTTGATAGGTAAATTTGTTCGTTATTTGTTGTGGATGTATTTTCAAGGGCTTCTATTTAGTTAATAAATCCTTAAACTCCCGTGAATGTTTGTGTGTGTCGCAAGAAATGTCTATTTTTGTCACGTAGAAATATTTAACTTTTTAAAATATACGAGAAATGAAAAAATTATTGTTTTTATTTGTTGCTGCTCTCTGTATGACAGCATGTGGTGAACCAAACCCACCGACTCCACCGATTGTAGATGGTAATGACAGTGTTCCATCAACAGGTAATCCTGATGTGGAAGTTCTTGAACATCAATTAACTGAAGTGGAAGGTGACCGTTTTGGTATTAAAGCGTACAACTACAATGTGATTTTCACTAAAGGTGAAACAGACTTTGAACGTATAGAAATCGACTTGGGAGGACAAAAGGCTTATCAATACTCTATGAGCAAGGGTACTGCTTATATGATATACATTGTGTCTAAACAACAACGTAACAATCTTCCAGCAGATGGTACTTATAATATTGCTTACTATCCTGGAGATCCGGCTGCACCTGCCGGCAGTACAGTTCCATTTGGTAGTTTTTGTCGTGGTTATAATGCAGCAGCTGATATGGAGGAAATGGTTGGTGGCCAACATGCCCCAATGGGTTCATTCCGTATGAGCCATCCGGGAAAAGGTCAATATGGTGTAGATTATACCGATAAAGATGTTTATAGTTATGTGACCGGTGGTAAGGTTGTTATCAAGACCAATGAAGATGGTACATATACATGGACTATTGATTTGACTTATAGCAACTTCTCAAAAGAGAAATTAACTTGGACCGGAAATTATAGATAATTCAGTATTTTTTTTATAAAAATTACATGGGATGCTTACTCTAATTGCTGAGTAAGCATTCTTTTTTTTGCTGTTGGTTGTGCGGTGTTTGTGATGTATAAGGGTGATTTGTTTTTGGGTAAATGAGAATGTATAGTAAACAGAAACAGGCTATTTCAAGAGTGAAGTAGCCTGTTTCTGAGTGTTAGAGGGGGTGTTATTCTATCGGATACGTGTATATTCTCTACCGAACCGTTCAAATGCAGCTTTGTCGAGTGCTTCTCGTGCATCCGGATGAGCTACCTTGATGAGTTCTTTGGCTCTTTCAGCCAATGTTTTTCCTAATAAGTGTGCCACTCCGTATTCTGTGACTACATGTTGTGTTTGGAATCGTGTGGTTACTACTCCGGCTCCCGGTGTGAGTGTGTTAACGATTTTAGACATTCCTTTCGTTTGACTGGGTAGTGCAATGAATGTTTTTCCACCTTCCGAAAGAGCACCTCCATACATGAAGTCGTGTTGTCCACCTACTCCGGAGAATATACGTGTACCGATGGAGTCGGCACATATTTGTCCTGTTAAGTCCACTTCTAACGCAGAGTTAATGGCCATTACTTTGGGGTTTTGACGAATGATGAATGGGTCATTGGTCCATGCTACATCTCTGGTGAGTAGTTTGTCGTTGTAGTGAGCCCATTCATATAGTCGTTTAGAACCTAAGATAAGCGAAGCTACTGTTTTGTGAGGCAGGATTTTCTTTTGTGAGTTGTCAATGACTCCGCTTTCCAATAAAGGCACAACTCCGTCGGTAAGTGCCTCGGTGTGTAGTCCCAAATGTTTGTGATTAGTGAGTGCCGACAATACAGCATTGGGTATTCCTCCTACACCTATTTGTAGTGTTGCTCCGTCGGGTATGAGTTCAGCTATGTAGTTTCCTATTTTAGTTTCTAATTCATTAGGTATAGATATGGGTAGTTCTACAAGAGGTTCGTCCACTTGTATGCATGCGTTGAATCTGCTTACGTGTATGCGTGCGTCTCCATAGGTGTAGGGCATTTGTTTATTGACTTGCGCAATGATAGTTTTTGCACATTCAACAGCAGATGTGGCAATGTCAGCTGATGTGCCGAATGAACAATATCCATTTTCGTCAGGTTCAGACACATTAAGCAGTACGGTGTCTATTTTGACAATCCCTCTGCGGATGAGTGAAGGTATTTCTCCCAAGAAAGCCGGTATGCAGTCAGCATAACCTGTATTTACGGCTTTTCTTACGTTGTTGGCAACGAAGAAACTGACTGTGTGGAAGGAATCGGCGTATTCCGGTTGGCAATATGGTGCATCCCTTCTTCCGATGGCAAAGGTGTTGTAGATAGTTACGTCATGCAGTTCGTGTGCGCGTTCAACCATTGCATCCACCAAGGTTTCCGGAGTGGAAACGCTTCCTTGAATGAAAACGTGATCGTGTGATTGAATCAGTTTAACTGCTTCTTGAGGTGTTGTGTAGTTCATGATAAAAGATTGTTGGGTTATTTGTTAAGTATGTTTTTGTGTAATTCTTTTGCTAATTGAATACATTCGTCATTATTAGGGTCAATCAAGTTTTGAGGAAGTCGTGGTATCTTAATGGTTGTACCCACCGGAATGTTGTTTGGGTTGGGTATGATATCTTTATTTGCTTCGTAGATGTAAACCCAGAAGTCGGCGCTTCCATAGTATTTTTTAGCCAGCCATGCCAAGCGACTTCCCTCGTTGAGTTGTGTGGTGTCTATGAAGTCTTGATAGGAAGTGGGCAGTTGTAAAGTGTTTTCCTCAGTGGGATTTTCTATGTTTACAGTTGGATCCTCTTCCGTTGTTACATTAGTCTGCGTAGTGTCTGTGTTGGTGTTGGTCTCTTCAGCAGGTGTTTGTTCTACCTGTGTTGCTTCTGCAATTTTGTTTTCAGCCCATTGTTGCACTCTGTATGTCATATAGAAGTATGCTCCAACACATAGCAAACATACAGTTGCGGCTATACCTATAAACACTTTCCAGAAGGTGTTTTTGGAAGTAGGTTGTGTTGTAGTATTTTCAGTGCTGTTTTCTTGTGTGGGTTCTTCAGTGTGGTCGGTGGGATTGTTTTCTTCTTCAACTTTGATTTCCTCAACGGGTTGTTCGTTAGTTGTTGATTCTTCAACTTCTTTTTCCTCCGGCTGCTCAATAGTTGCTTGTGGATTTTCGTTTGTTTCGTTTTGTTCGGTAGTTGTGTCGGCCTTCATCCAATCAGTTCCATTGATGTCGCAGAGTAGTGCTTTAATTTCGTCAGCGTCATCATTGATTTTTTGCAGGGTGTCGCCAATAGATTCAATTTCGTTGTCAGTGTCTTCTGTGTTTGGCGTGAGGAGCTGTGTGTTGTTTTCGCTTGTTGCTTGTCCTATGGATGTAGGTTGTAGGTAGGCAAAAGGTTCATTGATACGTTCTTTTATTGCCGTATCTGGAGTGAAAGAAATGCGCGGGTGTGCCGGTATGATGATTTCTTCCCCTGTGTTGATGTTGATACTCTTTCGTGGTTCGTTCCATTGCGCTTTGAATGTTCCGAATCCATTGATTTTTACTATCCCGTCTTGTAGTAGTCCTTCTTCAATTTGGGCGAAGAAGGTTTTAGCAAAAAGTTCAGCAGTTGTTTTGCTTATTCCGCTTTTTTCTGCTAACTCTTGAAACAGGTCGCTGAGATTAAGTTTGTTTTGGCTCATGTTCAATCCTCCTTCTTAGTTAGTTTGTCTTTTAGGGTGTTGCTCTGTTTGAAATTGAGTGTCAACTTTGGTGGTATAAGTGTGCGCTCCTGTGTTTTAGGGTGTACAGATATTCGCTCGTTTTTCTTTCGCACTTCAAAAGTTCCAAATCCTTGTATGGAAATGGTGTCACCCTCGCATAGGTGTGTCGTGAGGATATTGGTCAGCTGTTGTGTACACATTTCTACAACATCTTTCTTGAGTGATGTGGTCTGTGTGATACTTTGTGTAAATTCTTTGCTGTTCATGATGTGTATGTTGTTTTACTTATATATTTACTTCTCCAAAGAGGTCGAAGTCTTCAGCAGCAGTGATGAGGGTGGGGTATATGTTTCCGATTTTCAGTGGTTTGTTGATTCCGATGAGTACTTCTCCGTCCACATCAGGAGAGTCGTATTCAGTTCTTCCGATGTAAAATTCTCCTTCTTTTCGGTCAATGATTACCGGCATTGTTTTCCCTATTTTCTGTGCATTGATCTCTGCAGCTATGTTTTCTTGTATTCGCATGATGCGTGCCACTCGCTGTTCCTTCTCTTCCATAGGGATATTGTCCTGGTAGTGGAGGTTGGCATAAGTGCCGTCTTCATCAGAATAGGCAAATGCTCCTAAGCGTTCGAACCTTGCCTTTTGTACGAATTGTTCCAATTGTTGTACATCATCTTCGGTTTCTCCCGGATGTCCTAATAACAGTGTGGTGCGTAGATGTATTCCCGGTACTTCTTCTCTTATTCGTTGCAGAAGTTGATGTGTTTCTTCCGATGTGATGTTACGTCGCATGAGTTGTAGCATGTGGTTGGAAATGTGTTGTAGTGCAATGTCTAAGTAGTTGCACACATTATCTCTTTCTCGCATGACTTTAAGTATGTCGTATGGGAATTTTGCAGGATAAGCATAATGTAGTCGTATCCATTCCACTCCTTTAGTGTCTGCTATGCGATTGATGAGTTCCGCCAATTGAGTTTTTTTGTATAGGTCAATTCCGTAGTATGACAGGTCTTGAGCTATGATTTGAAATTCTTTTACTCCTTTGCTTGTAAGCCATTTTACCTCTTGCAGAATGTCTTCCATGCTTCTGCTTTTGTGGTGTCCTGTGATAATGGGTATGGCGCAGTAGGAGCATGTCCTATTACAGCCTTCTGATATTTTGAGGTAGGCGTAATGTTTAGGTGTGGTGAGAGTTCGTTGCGTGGCTATGTTATGATTCCAAGTGTGCTGCATGTCTGTGATGATTTGCGGGTATTCAAATTTCCCGTAGAATCTGTCCACTTCGGGTATTTCGGCTTGGAGTTCTTTTTTGTAGCGTTCAGGCAGACATCCCATGACGAATAGTTTGTCTATTTTGCCTTTTTGTTTCCTTTCTGCGAATTGAAGTATGGTTTTTTATAGTTTTAATATAGTTTTTTTTTCTCGATGAAATTATTTTTGAATATACAATTCCGCGAATAGGAACCCGAATTGATGTTGTATTGATTATTAAAGGA
>CALGCU010000103.1 GCA_937886455.1 uncultured Bacteroidales bacterium
CTCTACCGAAGTAAAACCACTTCTGCAATAAAGATATACAGCGCCATAAAGTTCTTCAAAGGAAGCGGTAATATAACCGTCTACTGTCCTTACAGCTCTTACTGTATACTCATTATAATCGGAATCATAACAAACTAAATCGAATTCTTCTGTTTCTCTACCCTCAATCTTAAGATTTTGCTCGCCCACAAGCCCAGAAGGGTCGTACATCATCATAGTACCATCACCAAAACGGTCTAAGCCTACTGCTACTGTCTCAAACGTTTCAACTTGAGCGGGCTCCTCATAGTGGGTCCTATTCTTAACATAATCAGGTGCTGTCTCATCATTCTGATTCCAGTCATCTTGCACCAAATCAGTTTTCAACACAATATCTTCAGGCTTAATTTCTACCATTGTGCCATCTGCAGCGTAGCGCAATTTATTAGCAAATTCAGCTAATAAAAGCATATGATTATCATCATCATTTATTGTTGGAATCACTACTTGTCGCAACCATATTTTTTTGTTATGCTTTATTAATTTATTTATAAAGGAATTTTACAATGGCTGATATTACATTTAATGCTGAAAAGCGTGAGAAAGCAGGTAAGGGGGCAGCTCGTGCATGTCGTCGTGAGGGTCGCGTTCCTGCCGTTATTTATGGTGGTAAAAAAGATCCGGTTTTGGTTAGTCTTGATCCGGTTGAATTAGAAAAAGCTTTAAAAAAAATAAATAGTGATAAAATAATCATAATATTTGATAAGGATGATTTTAATGGCTAATATATATAATTCTATTGACAAATTAATCGGTAATACTCCCCTTTTTGAGCTTACCAATATCGAAAAGTTTTTTGGGTTAAAGGCCAGACTCCTTGCAAAGCTTGAATATTTTAATCCTGCAGGAAGTGTCAAGGACAGAGTTGCACTTAAAATGATAGAAGATGCTGAAGAAAAAGGCTTATTACGCAAGATCCTTCGATTCGTACAAATCAAAGCATCCGGCGCATCCGTTTGTGCATTAGCATCCGGGTCGATGGCAAATGCACCAGCCTCATCTGCATCCGTTTCAATAACCAAGTCGTTGTAGTTACCTTGCAACGGAGTAATATCCAAGAAGTTTTTACCTTGTACTTTACCAAAGTCGCCAAAGACAGTCAGTTTCTTACCCGGTTGTACAGTAAGGCTTCCTTGCCAATATCCTTTCTGTCCTTTTGCTGTAGTTTCCGTATCCTTACGCACTTTCACCAATGCCACAGCCGCCAATTGGTCCACTTTGCATGGTCGGTCGATACGAACGTTATGATAACGTCCCGGCACCATATTATAAGCCGGTGCCCAGTTTAGTGAGTCACTCCACACTCCGGTGCCATTATTATCATCAAACACAAGCGAACAGTCGCTCACGGCAGTTGGGTCAGAGTGTAGTAGGTATTCCAATATATTTGCAATTACCTTTGTTCCATCTCCACCAATGTACTTAGTAGCAAGATTATTGATAGAAAGCATCATAAAGCGTGCATCTACCACTTCTTGTCGTTCGCAGGCAGCTACCAAACTACCGGATGTCTCATCCTGACTATCATGAATGATAGCGATATTTACGAAGTTAGAAGCATCACTTGCCGTGAATCCTTGCATACCTTTCCAGCGTTTACCATCTTTTGCAACACCCGTCAAAATTTCAAGTTCTTCAACCACTCCGTCGCCATTGATATCAGTGAGACCTACCCCTTGGAACATATCATGCGCATAACAAAGCACATGGAAGTGACTTTGAGCGTCAATACTATCATTAGTTTCCTCTCCATTTACACATCCCGGCACCACCGAGTTGCCCAAGAATCCTTTCTCTGTCCATCCAGCCACACCTGACATGTGTGCCTTAAATGAAAGCATTGGTTTTTCATCCACCAACCCCGCAAGAGCACTAATATATGCTTCATGAGATGAGGTTTTAGGATAGTCAGTGAGCAACACCAAATCAAATGGCTCATAGTTATTCAAACTAAATGGTGCATATCCATTGACTGCCGTCACATCATAATAGTCTTGCAGAAGTGTGAACACCGGGTCGGCAAGCGGTTCTGCATCCACATCAAAGAAACCTCCATCCTTTGTACCTGTGATGATGTATGCCAACGAGTACCTATCCGTTACGAGAATAGGAATAGAGTCCATGATGTATTTATCAATAGTATCACAAGCATTTGCCGGAGCCACGGTGACATAGATAGCATCACCTTTTTGCAGCGATTTATTAAGAACCACTTGGCTTACCTCATAAAAGTCTGCTCCCAATGTAATAGAAGTAGCGGTAGTAGCATCCTCTCTCATCCATGTCACTTCTCCAAGGTCTTCCAAATCTCCATTTTGATAGTGGATCATTGCCGTAGCTTTCCATTTTGGTCCAGTATAGTCCACAGTGTTTGTAGGAGTCACTTCAAACAAACTGTATTTAAGGTCTGAAGAATACGGACGTTGTCCATTTTCCAAACCATTGTTACGTATTTTTTGTTGGCTCACCAACTTCGTCACGGTTGGTTCAGTTTGTTTATTTGTAATGACCGCACTATTCGATGTAGTTTGCAAGCAGTTGATTTGCAGAGTAGCCGTATAAGTACCGGTTCGTCCTGCTTCATAGGTATATTCCGTAGCACCTTGAATAGCCACTCCGTTACGATACCATTGCACAAATCCGCTTGAGATTGGTGTTACTCCATCCGAAGCCACCAATTGCAAAGGAATTGCATCGTTACAATCCAGTGGGTTGGCCACTGATGTAGTAATCATAGGTTGGTCATCATCACACACAATTGTCAATACATAGGTCACAGTGATAGGACAGATGCCCAGATTAACATCCCCCACATATTTAGCACTGATTACCGTAGTACCGTTATTTCTTGGTGTTACCACTCCCATTGCGTCCACAGTAGCCACATTTTCATCCGTTGAAGCATAAGTCACTTCAAGTCCGCCAGGATTAGTCAAGGTTGGGAATTCATAGAAGTTTGCCGCAGTATATCCCACTGTTATTTCGGTCACTTCCGTTTCACCTTGTTTCCATGCCATCACCGGTGGTGTACATCCACATTCCACAACACCGGAAATAGTGACATCGCCAAACAGACGGAATTCAGCGCCACTTGCATTTCCTTGCACCAATACAGTCACTTTACCCATCCATTTCACTATTGGCATCGTAAAGTTCACAGCAGTTTCCTTGTCGGCAGCAGTAGGAGTTACTTGTCCTGTGATGGTTTGTCCAATTTCATCTTTAATGGTTACACGAATCGGGAATGTAGTAGATACAGTAGCCACTTTCATTGAGATAGTAGAAGGTGTGAAGTCATACAACTCTTCAACATCAAACGAGAAGGTTGCACCATCCGTTTCATTGCTTGGGTCAGCCACTGTAGCAAACTTTACTGTTCTATCGCCTTTAGCATCCGAGCTTACATTTACTCCGGTTGCAGTGATGTCGGTCAGATTAGAAATGAGTGAAGTTGTGCTGTTTTGAGTAGCATGTGGTCGGTTACCCGTTTTGAAGTTCCAAGTGAGGGTTACATTTTGGTTTTGGTTAAATACAGTCACTTCGTTAGAAGTAGTTGAAGCCGTATTACCTTCCAGTGTATTTGTCACAATGCAGTAGTATTGTCCACCGGCAGCAGGTTTATATGTAGATGAGGTAGCCCCGTCTATTTCTTCACCATCTTTATACCATTGATATGAGAGTGTACCACCATCCGTTACAG
>CALGCU010000104.1 GCA_937886455.1 uncultured Bacteroidales bacterium
CCAAACTGCCACGCACCTTCCAAATCCCGACACCCGTAGGCAACTACGCTCCCGACTGGGCAATCGCCATGAAAAAGAATGACGTGAAGCACATCTTCTTCGTGGCCGAAACCAAAGGTTCATTGGATTCTATGGACTTGTCAGCCATCGAGCGAGCCAAAATTGCGTGTGCAAAGAAATTGTTTAATGAGACTTCATCGGGCAAGATTAAATATAATGCTGTGGCAAATTTTGAAGAATTAAGAGATGTCTTGATGAATCGATAAAAGGGTGTTACACCTTTGAAATTTTGATGATTTTTCAAGTGTAAAGAAACAAAAAGGATTCAAATAAATAATGAATTGCCAAGAATTTTATTCTGTTGACTCATATAATATAGCTTTGTATAATGTGTAATATGAATCAAATAACCCTAAACAATAAGATTGTTGGGGTTATACATTAGTACTTAGTTGTAATATAAATGGGACAGTAGTGATGATTTGCCGTTTTAAATTTGTCATACTCACGTTAATTTTTAGCGGACACCAATAATAAATTTATATTAAAAAGGAGAAGTTCTTGCTTTTGGTGCAGTGAGAACTTCTCCTTTTGGATGTATTATGATTTGTTTATGTGTGTGGTTTATTTTGGTGTTACAAATTCAATAATACGTATATCTTTAGCAGGCACTTTGTGTGTTGCTTGAGAGTCGATAGAGCGATTTGTGAACAGTTCTTTTCCTACCGGATGATATTGTCCTAAAAGTTCAGCATAGTCACTCCAAGGAATTTCTTTTTCTGTGTCTGCTGCATTGATATACACCAAGATAGCTTTGTCAGAATTGTAGCGGAAATAAGCATAGGTGTTGTCACGCATCAAGAAATGTAGTGTTTTTCCGGAGTGTAATACGGGTTCTGATTTACGCCAATTAAGCAGTTTTTTGTAGTATTGGAATATTTCTGCTTGTTCCGGAGTGCTACCGTTTCCGGCAAATAAGTTGGTTGCGTCTCCTTGCCAACCGCCTGGGAAATCCACGCGCAGACCACCATGCCCTTGTCGCATGTCTTTTGAGACAAGCATTTGTTCCTCTCCATAGAAAATTTGTGGAATACCACGCATGGTAGCAATCATTGTTATTGCCATTTTAACTTTTTGAACATCCTTGTGTAGAATGTCGGCAATACGTTCCATGTCATGATTACCGGAGAAAATAAGCAAGTTGTTTACATCAGCATATAAGTAGTCGTTGCTGAGAGCGGTGTAAATACGTGCCATGCCTTCATTCCATCCTCTACCATCCTCGTTTAATCCTTGACAAATAGCCTCTTGCAGAGGAAAATCCATCACAGAAGGTAGGTTGGAATTAAAGTGGTCGGCATTGTGGGCGCCGGCTTGCCAATATGCCACTTGTGAGCTTGGACGTGTCCAACATTCACCTACAATGTTAATGTTGGGGTATTCAGCACGTACGGCTGCACACCATTTAGACATAGGTTCTTTTTCATTATAGGGGTAGGTGTCAACGCGCAAACCATCCAGACCGGCATATTCTATCCACCAAATAGCCCATTGTTGGAAATAACGTAGAAGTTCCGGATTGTCGAGATTCATGTCAGGCATACTCAAATCAAACCAGCCACTCTCATGCAACATTTTATCATGCTTAGAAGCGTTAGGGTCCATGTTGGCAGAGAAGACATTGTTACTGCGAGTAAATTCAGAGAATTGATGTACCCAATCTTGATAGGGTAGGTCTTCCATCCACCAGTGTGCCATTCCGCAGTGGTTGGTCACAATGTCCATGATGACTTTTAGTCCTTTTTGATGAGCAAGGTTTACCATTTCCTTGTAAAGTTCATTGCTTCCATAGCGAGGGTCAATGTGATAATAATCAGCGCATGCGTAGCCGTGATACGAAGCAAAAGACTCATTGTCAGTGAGTAGGGGAGTTGACCAAATGGTAGTAGCGCCTAAATCTTTGATGTAATCCAAATGATTTATGATACCTTGAATGTCGCCTCCGTGACGTCCGAAGAAAGCATTTCTATCAGCGCCTTCAGCCATGCCACTTACATTGTCGTTAGCAGGATTACCATTGGCAAATCTGTCGGGCATGAGCAGATACATCACGTCTGCTGAGGTGAAACTCTGACGCAGTGCGCTATTAGGACGACGTTCGGCAATTGTGTACTTATAGGTGAGTTTCTTTTTACCCACTTTTAATGTAAACGTATAGATGCCGGCTTTTTCTACATCTACATCCACAAACAGATAATTTGGACTTTCAGCTTTACTGATTTTAGTAATGGTCAATCCGGGTTCTTTGATGGATACCTCGGCTGACTGTAAGTCTTTGCCATGAAACATTATGCGCAATGGCATTTTCATGTCAGTCCACCAAGACAAAGGCTCTACATGTTCAATTTTTTGAGCATTCATTTGGGAGGGGACAAACAACATTGCACACATAAACAGTGCAATAACATAATACTTTTTCATACTCTTTTTATTTAGATGATTAGTTAAGTGAATTTAATTCTTCATAAAAAGCAACAATAGTGTGAATACCCTTGAAAAACATGTCCAAAGGATAGTTCTCATTGGGTGAGTGAATAGCATCAGATTCTAGTCCGAAGCCCATAAGAATGGATTTCACACCTAATACCTTTTCAAATATGGCAATTACGCCAATGCTACCTCCACGACGCACGGGCAAAGGACGTTTGCCGAACACGCGTGTATAAGCCGCTTCGGCAGCCTTGTAAGCGGGTAAATCAATAGGACACACATAACTCTCAGCTCCATGTAGAGGTTTGATGTCCACCGTGACGTAGGATGGTGCAATTTGTTTGATATATTCCACCATCATGGGCGCAATTTTGTCGTAGGTTTGATGGGGTACAAGACGAGTGGACAATTTGGCGTATGCTTTAGCGGGTAGTACCGTCTTGGCACCTTCGCCCGTGTATCCACCCCAAATGCCGCACACATCGAAAGTGGGACGTATGCCTGTGCGCTCAATGGTGCTGTAACCTGTTTCACCGTAGGTTTCTTGGATACCCAAGTTGGCTTTATACGTTTCTTCATTAAAAGGTATTTGATGAATAAGTTCTTTCTCTTCTTCACTCACTTCTTGTACATCATCATAGAAATGAGGAATGGTGATACGTCCTTCATTGTCTTGAAGACGTGCTATGATTTTGCACAACTCATTGATTGGATTAGCCACAGCCCCACCAAAGATGCCCGAATGTAAGTCGCGTACAGCCGAACTAACTTCTATTTGCCAGTAAGCTAAACCACGCAAACCGGTAGTGATGCTGGGCATGTCAGCCGAGAGCATACTGGTGTCTGATACTAATATGTTGTCACAACGGATCAATTCTTTGTGTGTGGTACAGAATTCTTCCAAACTTGGCGAACCTATTTCTTCCTCTCCTTCCAGTATGAATTTGATATTACAATTTAATTGATTGGTTTCTACCAAATAACGGAATGCTACATAGTGCATGAACGACTGTCCTTTATCATCATCAGCACCACGTCCGCGTAAATGTCCATCAGATATTTGAGGTTCAAATGGCTCGGTGGTCCATAGTTCTAATGGTTCAGCAGGCATTACGTCGTAATGACCATATATCATGATGGTGGGTAGGGTAGGATTTACTAATTTTTCAGCATAGACCACAGGATTACCTGATGTGGGCATAACTTCTGCTTTGTCAGCTCCTGCTGCAAGCAGAAACTTTTTCCATG
>CALGCU010000105.1 GCA_937886455.1 uncultured Bacteroidales bacterium
AATATTTGATAGAATTAAAAGATAAAGTTAAGTAAGGAGGTAGAGGTATGAGGGTAATTAAAGTATTAGATTCTACACTTTCAAATAAAATTGCTGCTGGTGAAGTAGTAGAAAGACCTGCCTCAGTTGTAAAAGAGGTTTTAGAATTTGGTGCATTAAAAATGATTGCTTACATTTGCCCCATCTAACCAGAAAAACACACTATTTATGTCAACTCCAATTTCCTCTGAATTGGTGCAGCACACTATGGAAGAGCTGCATATTAAAGAGATAGGTAAAGCTACCATTCGTCAGATGGTAGGTTTGTCTCAGTCAATAGAAGCAAAAACAGGTCAACGTTTTATTCATTTAGAAATGGGTTCTCCCGGCTTGCCGGCATGTGAGGTGGGTATAGAAGCAGAGAAGCGCGCTTTAGACAGTGGTGTGGCTTCCATTTATCCCAATATTGCAGGTATAGTTCCTTTAAAGCAAGCGGCTTCGCGTTTTATTAAAGCCTTTTTGAATCTGAATGTTTCACCAGAAGGGTGTATTCCTACGGTGGGTTCCATGATGGGTTCCTTCTCTATGTTTTTACTTACAGTACAAAGTCGTTTGCCGGAACGCGACACAGTTTTGTTTATCAATCCCGGTTTTCCGATTCAACCTTTCCAAGTGAAGATGTTGGGTTTTAATCAAGAAAGTTTTGACGTTTATGATTATCGTGGAGAAAGACTTCGTGATAAACTTGAAAGTTATTTGCGTGGAGGCAAGATAGCTTCAATTATCTATTCCAATCCCAATAATCCGGCATGGATTTGCTTGAATGATGATGAATTGCGCATTATAGGAGAACTGGCCACTAAGTATGACGTTACAGTGATAGAAGACCTTGCATATATGGGTATGGACTCACGTCGCGATTTGGGTAAACCATTTGAAGCTCCTTATCAAGTGAGTGTAGCTAATTACACAGATAACTATGTGTTGCTTATTTCAGGCTCTAAGATATTCAGTTATGCCGGTCAACGCATTGCCATTGCTGCTATTTCAGATAAATTATATAATCGGGAATATCCGGCATTGCAAGAACGCTATGGCATGTCGCGTTTTGGGCAAGCCTATATTCAGGCTATTTTGTATGCTCTTTCTTCCGGAGTGTGTCATTCAGCTCAATATGCTTTGGCAGCCATGATGGGTGCAGCCGCTGATGGTAACTTGAATTTTGTGGAACAGACCTCAGAATATGCACGTCGCACTAAGCGACTCAAGGAAATATTCTTGCGTAATGGATTCCATATTGTGTATGATAAAGATAATGAAGAACCTGTGAGTGATGGTTTCTTCTTCACTATTGGTTATAAAGGCTACACGGGTAATGGTTTGTTGCGTGAGTTGCTTAATTATGGTGTTTGCACTATTTCTTTGCTCACCACCGGTAGTGAACAGGAAGGGTTGCGTGCTTGCTCTTCAGCTGTGAAAGAAGGCGACTATGAGTTGTTGGAAGAACGTTTGAAAGTGTTTAAAGCCAACAATCCTTTGTAATCACAATCATTATCATCCATAGAAAAGTAGGAGAGAATGTGTCAATTTATGTGTGACACATCCTCTTTTTGTGTTTTCTGTTTCGAGATTCCGAATTGTTAGAAGCGGTACACAGGTTGGGGTAGTTTCCATGCCAAGTATCTTGCTTCGGCAGAGTTGAGTTCAGAGGCAGGCTTATTGTAATCATGTAGTGCAGCTTCTTCCACTCCAAATATTCCATCACCTAATTCTACTATATTGAGGTACACTTCTAAGATTCTTTCCTTTCCCCAGATAAACTCAATGAGTACTGTGAAGTAAGCTTCGACAGCCTTTCTGAACCATGTGCGGTGAGGTGTGCAAAAGACATTTTTAGCTGTTTGTTGTGAGATGGTGCTTCCTCCCGCTACAATGCGTCCTTGTATTTTGTTGGTGTGGTAAGCATGTCGGATGGCATTGATGTCAAATCCACTATGTTCAAGAAAATTGGCATCTTCCTCATTGATGACGGCATTGATCATGTTTGTTGATATATTCTCCAATGGTACCCATGTTTGTTGAATACTCAGTGTTCTGTCGTCTTGTCTTGCCTGTGCTTTTCGAATGAGCATGAGTGGTGTGACCTTGACCGGCAGAAATTTATACACTACGACCAATGTGAGGCTTACCGCAAACCAAAGTGCTAATAAGTTTCCTAAAAGTTTAACGAATCGGCTTACCATGGTGGTCGATTAGGGTACCAAATTCATCATCATATTGTCCGAATGTAGCAAAGAAGATGTGTTTGCTACGTGCCTTTATGTCATAAAAGAGAGGAGGTGTGAGCACTTTGTAGTTTTTGTCCATGAGTCCTTCTTTGTTGTTGTAGTCGATGTAGGCATAACACTCAGTGCTTTCCCATATTTCTTCACCATTGCTGTCTAAGCGTTTGGTGTTGTAGGTGAGTTCTCTGATGTCCTTGAATATCACTTCATATATGAGTTTTCCTTTATAGTCAAAGAGGTGTTGTATTCCGTTGTGTTCTGTGGCAATGATTCCTTCCGACCAGTCCACCTCAATTTCTTTGTATTGTCCGGTAAGTATAGTGTCCAGGTCATAGTTATAGACGATACATTGTTCATCCAGTTTGGTGTTGTAGAGTCGGTGTTGGTGTTCGTTTTTGATGAAAGTATAGACAGGTTCCAGTATCCAGGTGGCTGCGGTGTCGATGAGTCCCATTTTGTTGTCATCCATCTTCAGTATGAGTTTGCCTTGATGAAAGATGAGTTGATATTGTTGACGATACTTAAATCCTATCGGATTGACCGGTTGTCCATCTGCTTTGAATATGTAGATAGAGTCGTTTTTGACCATGACCCCTCTCTCACTGTTGAATTCCCATGCTTTGTCATACTCTAATGGGGTGATGACTGCGCCGGTGTTGAGGTTGATGTAGGCTCGTTTTCCATTCTTTGCCAAGATACCGATGGAATCACCATAGGGCGTGTGTAGCCATGAGATGCTGTCAACGAGTATGTCGCCGGTTTTGGGATTGTAGATATGGTCACCATGTTTGTATCGCAGTCCTTTAGAACCGATTTCTTCTCCGTAGATTGCGTTTTTGAGGTGTTTTTTAGAACCGCTGAATGTTCCGATGGCTGCATAGGTTATTGCAATCAGTACGATGATTGAGCCGAAGATTAGCCAGAAATGTTTGCTTAAGAAGCGGTGTAGTTTGGTCCAGTTGATTGCCCATGTGGCATCATTAGAATCTTTTGTACTCATAGTGTGTGTTGTTTTATAGGGTTAAACGAATAAAGAATAAATGTCTTTTGTGTTTGTTGTGTTGGGTTTGTGTGGTGCGAATTGTGGAAAGCAAACGCAGGGTTTTACTTAGCGGAATTCCTTCTTGTCGCATTTTGTTTTGTGCAAAGTTATTGATACAATGTCTTCTTGTCAAGGATTTTTGGGTCGAATGTTTGAAAGGTGCTTGTGGATGTATGAAATGTTATTTTTTGAGTAATTTCATACATTTAAGCAATAGCCAAATCCTCTATTCGTCCTGAAAAAAAACTCCACATCGTTTAGTGAGTGAAACGAACGTCCTGTAGCGCAGCGTCCTGTAGGGCCCCGCCCGTCCTGTAGTTCACT
>CALGCU010000106.1 GCA_937886455.1 uncultured Bacteroidales bacterium
TGCCGGCGAAGCGTTAAACTTCTCCCAACTATTTTGCATAAACTCTGCATAGCGTTCATTCTGCTGCTTTCTAAAAGCGTCAAATTTCGCTTGATTATCCTTTGCAAATTGGTCAAAACGATCACTATACTTCTTTTTAAAATCATCAAACGAGGGCGACTGCGCAGCAAGTCCGGCAGTTATTCCCATGGCAACCACAAGACAGAGAAAGTGTTTCATAAATAGCTGTTTTTTTGTAATTTTATTATCAATTTTTCTATTGGTTCATCCTTTATAAGCACATTTTTTTGTCCATCCAATAGATACAAGGTCGGCAATGCCCTAACGTCATACAGAGCTTTCTTGTCTATCTCCGGCGCATACACACTGAGCCATGTAGAGGGATATTGCGCTTTTCGCCACGACTCCACCTCATCATCAATATACACCGCCACCACTAACACATCCCTTTTGATAGAAAAAGCATTGTTACTTTCCAATCGTTGTTTCACATAACGACATTCTTCGCAATTTGGATCATGAAAGAAAAGAACAATATACTTGCTACTCAAATCATACAAACGTCCCTTTTCACCCGCTTTTGTAGTAAATGCAAAATCTGTCGCCACGTGTCCCACACGATTCTTCCGGAGCATGGCATAATGCTTCTGATAGCGCGGATTTTTCACATATACCTCCAATTGATGCTCATCTGCATACTGCAAAAACAGCAGATACCATTCTTCATTGCGATAAGGTGAATTGGGATGATAGAGATATTTCTCTGCAAGTGCATAAACCTGCTCTAATCTGTGCTCCTTTTCGGCTTTCAGAATCCATTTCCCAATCAACCCCTCTTCGTGCTGAGCACTATCCTTATGTTTCAAAATCAACAAAAACTCAGCAAACTCCTGTTCGTCCCTCCGCATTTCACCTGAATTATTACTCTTTTGCAATGAATGATTCATATACTCTGGTAATAACACCTGAGCCACGATAGGACTATTTGCAAGAAACAATCCGCAGAATAATAGGGCAATATGTAATAAAAATATCTTCAAATTCATGAGTCGCCGGATTATTTATTGAATTACACAATAAATACTTTAATTTTTTACGATTCCCGCAAGATTTTATTGTCATTTTCCTATGATTCCCGCAAGGTTTTATCGCCATTTTTCTATGGTTCCCGCAAGATTTGATTGTTTAAGTAGTAGTTTCAAAATCGCAAAAATCCATCAATTAAGTAATACCACAGTGCAATTTATCTGCCCCTGAGCAGGAAATTTGGCTGCAACACCTGCTATCCAAAATAATTAGTGTTCCGGCATAATTATCACTTCATTTTCACTATAATACACTCCCAGCTCATTTTTTGCATAAGCTCTGACATAATATCTCCGACCATCTACCAATTTATATTCTGTAGTAGCCTGAAAGGTTCTATCTGTGTTAACTGTGCATGGCAATTTTTCAAGCGAAGTCTCTATTGTTGGCATTTCCGACTCAGCATATACAAAACCACATTCTGAAAAAGCCGGTCTTCCCTCTTCAACAATCTGTCCACATAACGTTGCACAACATCGCCATTGCACAACTATAGTCCCACCAGTCAAAGGATCTCTTGTAGATGAAACCCTTGACAAATTAGGTGTAAATCCAGAAGAAGACACCTGAGCCATCACCCATGTTTTCACCCCACATCCGTCACCCCTTAGTCTTGTGACTGGGGGTAACATAGGTAATTGAGCCCTCACCTCAATTTGCTTACTTCCATAGTCAGATGTTACATGAAGAATAGTAGTGCTCTCCACGTCACTTAACAAAGAACGAACGATGGTAACCAAAATGGGTTGTATTGCTCCTGCATGTAAAACACCACTGCTTTCACTTATTGACTTAACCCAATCAGAGGTTTTTGTTATTTTCCAAGAGATGGATTCTGCGCCATCATTTAAAATATTAAAAGATAACATCACCACTCCTTCATCAGCGCCAAAGTCCAAAATGTTTAACTCTTCACGATTATTATCCACTACCTTTAAATAAGTGGGCAACTTTTCTATCTGAATATCCACCTTCGTTTTTTGACCGGGCTTCACTTCAAAACTTATTGATTCCTCCTTATAATCTGTCTTGGTCACAAAAAGATTATATGTACCCGCTTCCACATCAACAAACTCAAACTGACCATCACTACCCGTTACAGTTTTCTGTCCCAATGGGCTCAATTCAACACCGACACTTCTAATAGGCTCACCACTTTCTTTATCCACCACTGTACCATACACACCACCCGGCAACTCTTCCTGCGTACAGGATAGTTGTAATCCCAACAAAAGGACAATACTAACTAAAAAATAAAATAGTTTTCTCATAGATGTAATAGTTAATTTTCTTTCCTGACACAACGCACACGGAAGGCATTGATCTTATAGTCGTAGTGCGAAGTACCACCACTGAAATACCTGTACCACGCTTCGAAATCACTGCACTCCGTACTACTCCAATAGTAGGTACCAGAGAAACCACCAATAGATGATTGCTTTTGATACATTGCATATAGTTCTTCTTTATTCGGGAGATACCAGTCATCATAACCACCATATGACAATCCATTACATGCCGACACCGCTTGGCTCCATGTCATTGCACCCATATCAGGATAAACATGGTATAAATAGCCTGCAAAATCAAAAGTCGGTAATTTCAAATATGAAAAATACTCTTGATTTGTTTTAAGTACTTCACCATAAAAAGTACCTGCGCTGCTTTTCACGTAGGCACGCAGATAATACGTCGCACTTGATAAATTAGAAATAGATATTTCTTTTTCAAACTGGGCAGAAGAAGTCTTTGCTACTGTAACTTTCGTGACACTTGCATCGTCCAAAGTAGGATTTTGTATCGTAGCATAAATAAATCCGCGTTCTGTATATTCGGGGTCACCTATGTTAGTAATCTTACCAATAAGATAAACAGTAGTAGTACTTTTAAATTCAACAGATACAGTTGTTACTTGTGGCGGGATAGCTTTGAAATCTGCAACAACTTCCTCACCATACGCTGTGCCTTGTGTGTTAGTAGCGTATGCACGGACATAGTAAGTGTTTCCAAATACTAATTCTGTAGCATTGGCTACAAATTCTCCACGACCCTTGCCCGTTGCAACAACTTTTGTATCGCTATCTACCATCGGGTTATGCGTTGTGGCATATACAAAACCACGTTCCGTATAAATTGGATCACCCTCATCAATAATGGTCCCGTTAAAAGTTGCCTTACCTGCTGTACGAGAAATGTTGGTAACTTCTTGTGTGCTGACTTGAGGCAATGCATCGGAAGGAGTAAAAGATACCTCATTGGTACTATATGCCTCTTTACCTGCGTTAATGGCATATGCACGCACATAGTAGGTTTTGCCTTTTGTTAATCCTGCTACTGTAGCGGAATAGGTTTTGCTATCAGTCAATGTAGAAGTTATTTTCTGAATACAACTACCTAATGTAGGCATAGAGGATTCCGAATACACAAAACCACGCTCACTATATTTGGGACTACCATCTGTCAGTATCTCGCCATTAAGGGTGGCAGTAGTAGTTTTAACATTGGTAGCAGCCAAGGTGTTAAGCGTAGTAAGAATAGGACCGGTTGCTATAATTTCCAATTGCTTACTACCATTATTGGATGTAATATGCACCGTAGTTGTATTTTTACCACTCTTTAATAAAATCCTATCAATTATCACAATCAACGATTGTGTTTCACCGGCTTTAAGTACACCTTCTGTCTTGCTTACTGACTTTATCCATTCTGCTGTAGTAGTTATCTGCCACTCTAATGATTCTGTACCATCATTGAACAAATTAAACGAACGTGCCACATCATCCACAGAACTCCCAAAATCCAATTCTTCAATATCTCCTTTTTTGTCATCTACTACACGTAACGACGGCGGTAATTTCTCAATCTGCACATCTGTCTTGGTGGTTTGAGCCGATTTTACCTCAATAATACTACTGGCAAAATCAGAATACCCGGCTTTAGTAATTATCAGTGTATAATTACCTGGGGCTAACTCCGCAAACTCAAACTGACCTTCACTACCTGTTACGGTTTTCATACCACCCGGACTCAATTCTACACCGGCATACCTAATCGGCTCACCGGTAGCTTTATCCACCACCGTACCATAAATACTACCCGGCAACTCTTCCTGCGTACAGGATAGTTGTAATCCCAACAATAGGACAATACTAACTAAAAGATAAAATAGTTTTCTCATAGATTATTACATGGAATATCCTAATAGACCAAAACAACACAAATTTTAAAGCCTCTACAGTAAACTTTAAAATTTATATACTTTCAAAAAATTCATCAATCATCAACAGCTATTTCTGTTTCATCTGATAAATGTGGTTTTACTCTATTTTTGTTTTGGAAGTTGTTGATTAATCTGTCTACTGCTTCTCTAAATTTCCTTTCATCTTCCTTGATTATCGGGCTACGTAAATCATACAGATAATACAGTCTTTTCATAGATTTTATCATCTCCTTAACCCAAATTTGAAAATCCGGATTTACATTATAATACTCTTCAAATGTTGGTATTTGAGTATTTTCCATTTGTTGAAACAATGTATCTGCTTTACTTTTGTCAAATGTGGCCGCACAATAAACAATGTTATAGTTATCGATAGTATCCATTTCAAAGCAAGTTATTTTAGTAAACTCACTTAATTTGTTAGAAAGAAAACAGTGTGACACCAAGAACTCCTTAAAATCGTTAAGTTCTACAAAATATACATCATTGTAAATCCGTAATCTATGAGGAAATGAATATTTGCTCGCAATTTCCAACCTTGCCATTTGATATGCCTGTTCAATCGCCTCCCTTAAATTTTTATGGACAGCATATCCCCATCCTCTACTATTACCATAGTCGTCTAAGGATTCCTCTACACATGGTGGCTTAACATATTCTAACTCAGTCTTACCTTGTAAATGTTTAGGGCGATATTTATCCAAGTATCTATCCAAAATTTCTTTTTCTGTTCTTGCTTGAGCCGTCTCTATGTAAGTTGGCAACATATCATACAAACTATCAGAATGTTGCTTGGCTTGATTAAGTATTTCTTCGTCTAATATATCCTTAGCCGTAATCATAAACACTCTCGTTCCTCTCCAAGGATCCGCAGCCAAATTACTTATGGCAAGAAACAAAATACAAAAAATAACTGTTTTTCTCATCGCTTATTGTTTTAAAAATTAGTCTTATCTGTCACACCTCACCTATTCCTTTTTATTTAAGGGAGTTATAAAGGTTTCTCATAGTAAAAATTAAAAATATTATCACTATTCCTGCTTCATCATTGTGATAGTTAAAGTATGTATCTTACCACCTATTGCATATACCGCTCTTGGCTCGTAGTTATACCCCTTTTT
>CALGCU010000107.1 GCA_937886455.1 uncultured Bacteroidales bacterium
CAACGACCCCGAGATTACAAATCACGTGCTCTGGCCAACTGAGCTAAAGAGGCAAGTACTTTTCAGGGGTAAACCATCAAGCAAGCCGCTTGAGGAGTAGTTCCTTCAAAACGGCTTGCAAATTTACGACTTTATTTTGAATTGCCAAATATTTTGGCATTTTTTTTTATTTTCCAGCCATTTTTTCCTTTTGTTTTTTGAGTTGTCGCTCTAAAGCGTCAATAGAAAGGTCAATTGCTTCCTCAAAGGAGTCACATGTTTTTGAAGCGAAGAACTCTGCATTTGGTGCAAAAACTTTTATTTTTGCTTCCTTATTAAGCGCTGTTTCCGGCTTCACAACTTCCAAGAACACTTCCACAGTAGCGATTTCATCATTAAGTTTTGCCAATTTTGCTATTTTTTTATTGGCATACTCTTGCAATCTTTCCGAGATAGTAAAATTCACGGCTTGAATGTTCGTTTTCATAGGTCCTCCTTTTTTTGTGCCCTTGGGTGGGCGAGTTTATAAATAGATTGTATTTCTTCAAAGGTCGTGTGTGTGTACACCTGAGTAGCCGCAAGGCTCGCATGACCTAACAAAGATTTCACTGCATTTATATCAGCTCCATTATTGAGCATTTGTGTTGCGAAGGTGTGTCTTAGTACATGTGGGCTTTGTTTTTTTTGCGTACAAACTTGCGCCATTTCCTCATGAACTATGTTATAGACTTTTTGTGGATATAGTTTTTTCCCTGATTTTAGGAGAAAGAAAAACTCTCCGTCCACCTTTTCAATTTGTTTATCTCTTATTATTCTGTAATTATTTAATGTTTCTTTCAAGTCTTTTCCAAACGGAATCACTCTTTCTTTATCTCTTTTCCCATGTAGTTTCAACCATCCTTCTTCCACATCCACATCAGCATCCTTTAGCTCAATCAACTCTGCCCGACGTGCTCCTGTTTGATATAGAAAATTTATTACTGTGTAAGATAAGATGTTTTCATAGTCATCATCCACTGTTCTTTCCAAGACCTCATCCAAATGTTCTTGTCTATAAAACACCGGAAGTGCCTTTTTTGTTTTCGGAATGACCACATTTCTCATAATATTTAGTGATTCTCTCCCCGTCATCATCAGGAATTTCCAGAATGAACGTATTGCGACCAATTTTCGACATACAGTTCGAGGGGAGTCACCTTCATCTTGCATCAATTGTATCATCCACTCCCTTACATCCGACGTATCAATTTGTTTCGGGTCAAAATCATCCCCTTGCATATTTACGAAAGCAGAGAATTGTTCAAGGTCTTTTCTATAAGCCTTGATAGTGTGCAATGAATATCTTCGTTCTTGCTCCAAATAACGTAAAAAAGCATCTATATCATTCATTCTATCACACTCCATTGTTGCGCAACGAATTTATGAATTATTTATCACATTTGCAACATTCTTCCGTAAAACATGTCTAAAAACATGCGTAGAAGAGTCCATTCACTTTAGAACACAACTATTTTACGTGTAAGGAATATTTGATTATTTGCATAGACACAAGCAATGAAAGTTCCTTTCATATCCGTAGGCAATTGCAGTTTATTCTCTCCTTCCGTTAGCAGTTCTTCGCACAATTTATTCCCCAACATATCATATAGTACAAAGTTTGCGGGTTTCTCTACATATATATATATACCTTTATCAATTTGCTTCATACATATATTACCTACAGATTGTTTGATATCAGATTTCAGTTCATGTAGGTCCACCATTCCCGCAATTTCAGTAGAACATTCCCCTGTCCAGCCATTCGATTGGAAGACGCCAGTATATACCTTTACGAAGTCGATAGATGTTAAATTTGCCGGATTTCCTTTTTCATCAACAGCCCAATCAATATCCACACAAGATTCATCCTTACCATTGGGTTGATTATCTGCATATCCCCATTCATAAGTTTTCATCGAGAAAAACGTTCCGTTTCCATTTGGGTCAAAAGCATTATCAGGCAACCTTGTACCCTTCAATCTTATTGAGTCCTCTTTTATCCACGAAGGAAAATAATCCTGGTTATGAAATGTATTTTTCTCCAAATATCCACTTTGCCCGTCTATTGCCTTCCAAGCTATGTATTGCATATCAGAAATTAGATTCTGCGTAGGGTGTGGTGTTGGTGTGTGATTAGGTGCAGGTCGATAATATACCACCTCATAATCCAGGTGAGTCAATTGATTATCATGTTCACTTCCTTTCAACTCATACCATGCGTCATCAGGAATGCCATTTTCATTTACATCTTGCGCCACCATTATCACGCCCGGTTCCGCAGCATTCAGCATAGCATTTCCGTATATTTTCAAATCCATTTCCCCATGAACATTCTGTACCTCATGATCAAAACCTACCACTATATATCCACCCCATGCACCTAAAGAGACCGCCGAACCATTAGCCTTTCCCGCTATAGCATTTTGCACCTTTTTCAAGACATTCTCCTTCGTATCCTCCGCTGTTATTTCAGGAAGAACATTCACAAATTGTCCCGGTGCCGGCGAGTATTCATAAACCGTATGAATATAAGGAGAAGTTTGTGCCCAAACACTCATTGGCATGAGCAATGCCATCAATACAACCCACTGTTTCATATTTTTCTTTATTTCCATTACCATACTACAAAATGCGCCGGAATATCCCCCGTTCTTGTTTTCCATTTCATTTTTCCATTCTTATCCAAACAATACAATATACCCGGCGTGACACAATCCCTCGCATCCGTCAAATAGACATCACTTGTTTGAGGATTTACCATAACTCCATACGGTTTGATTAAAGAGACATCCTCTTTAACAAATTGCTGTGTGAGTATGCTATGCATTTTCACATTGATAATACCACATGTGCCCGTTTCCGTCATTGAGTTATAATTAAAATCATTTGCACAATAATACAAAGAATCTCCCACTATGCACATATTAGAACAGGGTATATCCAGTGTATCAATCACTTTATTTTGTTGTGTATCTATACAAAATATACGCGATTTGTTTCCTTGATAGTCACCCCTTGATGTCACCCATAGTTTTCCATATTTATCCGCTCTCACACGATGTAGATTTACATCCACCACAATACGTTGCTGCTCTTCGAAGGTCTCAACATCTATTACAGATAGCGTATTTTCATAATTAGGAGAGAGGTATCCCCCTGAATTAGCCACATATATTTTTCCATCTACGATTGCCAATTCGTCCGGTTGGAATCCCACAAGACATGTATCCACCACTTGCATGGTGAGCGTATCCAATTTCAATCCATATCCTTTTTGTTCATATTCCGGATATAGTTGTATAGGTCCTGCATAAGAAGTGACATAAGCATATTCCTCATGAAAGGCAATGTATCTGCAATTAGCGATATTCGTTTGTCCTATGCGCTTTGCCGAAGTCAGATCCATTATCTCCACTTTATTAGAGGCGTTGATTACCGCATACAATCTACCCCCATATCTTTTTAGGTCATTTCCCACGTCTCCCAGTTCCATAGGGACCGAAGGATTAGCCTGCGTATAAACATTAAGCGTATAAGTCCCCGTTGCGAAA
>CALGCU010000108.1 GCA_937886455.1 uncultured Bacteroidales bacterium
CCATATCATTCGCACGAGCTATACGATATACACGTCGGTTCTCTAAACGCTGAAGGTCAACCTTGTTTTTCAACATCTGATTAAGGACCAACTTACCCACCAAGGTTACTTCGCCAATATCATGTCCTGGTTGAGCCTCTACTGCTACCATATCACCTTTTGCCAAAGGAAGATGTTGATCATTCACATAATAACCTTTACGTGTATTCTTAAATTGGACCTCAACATAGTCTGTCTGTTCAATGGTTTCTGGAAGGTCACACATCCAATCTACCACACTCAACTTTAAGGCAGAATTACGTGTCCATCCTTTCTTATTCAAGCGACAAGACCCGTCATTCAATGTCATATCTGCTTCCATCTGCTTTGATTATATATTTATCGTTTCAATAACACAATAACTTTCAACATAAGGTCGAAAAGTACTATTTTTGAATTAACATTCTGTTCAATGTGACGTTCGGCTAAGGCAAATTCAGCACTCAATTCCTCCACGTTACGACCATTCACAAAAGGGGAAAAGTTTTTAGAGAACGCCAACTCCTCCTCCGTCATATAATTTAGCTCTGGTTCTTGCATATTCCGGATAAAATTCTCACGAATAAAAACTTGGGAATACTGCAAAAACTCTTTTTGTTTCTCACGACCATTACTTGATGCAAAAACATCTACCCACTCCCACAATTGCACAAGAGCTGTATAATCTTTCTTAAAACCAACCAACCATGACTTGCGCATTAACTCTATGAATTGCACAAGGTAGGGATTGCCTTCTTCTTGTGTAAGTTGCCTCACTGCTGTTGTGTAACTACCACGAGATGTGTGAGCTATTAAGGAAAGGTGTGATGCGGATTGATCGGGATAATGCTCTTGAAGATGTCTAAGTATATCTTCTTCTGGTAGAAGAGGAAATTGGATGATTTGTGTACGAGAGCGTATCGTGGTGAGCAATTTCTCTGGCTCCTCTGAAAGCATCAATAATAGGGTTCGCTCTGCCGGCTCTTCTAAAATCTTGAGTATTTTATTGGCACAATCAATGTTCATCTTCTCCGGCAACCAAATAATCATCACCTTGTAGGGTGCTTCATAAGCCTTAAAATTTAATTTACGAACAATATGCTCGCTTTCTCCGGAATAAATCATGGTCTGTTTAGTGGAACCTATCTGCTCATTCCAATCGGTTTCATCGAAGTAACCACGTTCGCGTATAATCTCACGAAACTCCTTCACTAAATGATCGCAACACGAGACAGACCCTTTTTTCTCTATTGGAAATACAAAATGCAAGTCAGGATGCTCTAATGTGGCGTATTTTCTACACGATGGACATACACCGCATGCATCATACTCGCTGCGGTTAGCACAATTTAAATACTGAGCATAAGCCAATGCCATTTGTAATTTACCCACACCACTCACACCCACAAATAACTGAGCATGAGGAACCCTTCCCTCTTGAACAGAGCGAATGAGGTGTCGTTTAATATGTTCTTGGCCTATTACGTCTTTAAACATGGTTACACCGCATCTTATCTTCTACAAAGATACTGAAAGGTGAGAGCAGAAACAAAAATAAGCTGTTTATTTTTGGTTATGCCGAACCGCATCTTATCTTCTACAAAGATACTGCAAGGTGAGTGAATAGCCAAATTTATTAGAGTATTTCCGAGTAGCAACCTGTCTTTTTAAAAGATACAAAAAGCTGATAGAAGATACTAAATTTAAAATCATTGCCGCCGGCTAAAAATAGTGACATCCTATCATCTCCGTTACCACAACGTTATCATATCGTTACCATACCGTTACCATTAGATAGGAATAAGATATTTTTACCGGACAGTAATCATTTAAACTAGTTTAAAATATTGGAGGCAATATTTGAGAAATAGGAAATATTAGGCTCTGTAATACAAAATAAGTGTGATGGCTGCAAGCCATAGGAGGATGATAAGCCAAGAGATAAATCGATAGGAGTTTTTGCGATTTTTGTGGTGAATAAAGTAACTCAAAGGAAGCATAGAAAACACACCTCCTGCAAGTTCAAACAAGTGGAGGCGCTTCTCGGGAATGCGCCACTTGTTTTTGATAGCTTTTCTTTTGTCAATTATCAGTAGGATGGAACCGACAAAATTGACGATGAAAAGGTAAATTATGACTATTTTGAAGAGCATTATTCTTCTTCTAAAAGATTAGGACGTAACAAGCGTGTGCGCTCTAATGATTGTTGATGTTGCCACTCTTCTATCTTGGCTTGATGTCCGGAGAGTAAGATGGAAGGAACGCGCCATCCATTGTATTCTACAGGGCGTGTGTAAACAGGTGGAGCTAGAAGGTTGTCTTGAAAAGAATCGGACAAAGCGGATGTCTCATCACCAATGGCTCCGGGAAGTAGTCGAACAATTGCATCTGTCATGATAGCTGCAGGGAGTTCTCCTCCGGTAAGAACATAGTCGCCAATACTGATTTCACGTGTGATGAGATGTTCGCGAATGCGATGATCAATACCTTTGTAGTGTCCGCAGAGAATAATTAGGTTTTCTTGCATGGAAAGTTGGTTGGCTATCTTCTGACAGAAGGGTTCTCCATCTGGTGATGTGTAAATCACTTCATCATATGTGCGTTGACTCTTTAGGTGTTGAAGTACACGGTCAATAGGTTCTATTTGTAACACCATACCTGCGCCGAAACCAAAGGGGTAGTCGTCCACGCGACGATGTTTGTCTGTACTGTAGTCACGTAAGTTGTGTACATGAATTTCTGCAAGCCCTTTGTCCTGTGCTCGCTTAACAATGCTGTGGTTGAGGGGACTCTCCAATAATTCGGGTAGTACTGTGATGATGTCGATTCTCATATTGATAATGTGTGTGTTACAAATGATTAAGGAACTGGGTCATATCCACTTCCTCCCCATGGATGACAACGTAATATGCGCTTGATGCCCAAGTAACCTCCTTTGAAGATTCCGTGTTTCATAATGGCTTCCACCATGTAGGCTGAGCAGGTGGGAGTGTAGCGACAAGTAGGGGGAAATAATGGGGATATGCATGTCCGATAAAAATATACCGGCAACAATACTATGTGTCGTAAATAGCGTTGTAGGGTGTGGATAATGTTAGTCGGTTGCATAGTGAGTGGTGTCGGATTGATGAATACTCTCCAGTTTTTTAATGGCCTTATCCATAGCATGGGCAATGCTATGGTAGGGCAATAACTCGGGTGCTATGTAAGAAAAGGATATGTGAGTGGGTTGCTGTGCAAGGGCTTGCATGAATGCCTCTTGGCGTAAACGATATGCCTCACGCATGCGTCGTTTGAGCAGATTGCGTTTTACGGCTCTTTTGAATAAGCGCTTAGGAACGGAAACCATGATTTTAGTTTGACCATCACTTGATGGAGCATAGCACACCCTGAATGGGTAAGCCACAAAAGTCTTACCCTTACTAAAAAGGGATTGAATGGAATGCTCACTTTTGAGACGTTGTCCTTTGTGGAGTGTGTGTTGTGGCATGTTTATCATGTAAGGGGGAGTTTCATTATCCCCGTGTTTTAATCAAAATAATCCGATGCTCTGTCTTATAATCTATCCAATGAATGAAGACTGTTATAAAAAATCTCGAAAGTAAGACTCAAGTCCGTACTTTCGAGAAGATTATTGTATGATTTGTCCCGATGAATACGGACTGTTTTTATTTCCTTGACCGCTTGTGATTTTCTTTTAGGTAAGCATCAATAGCCATGGTCATGGAAGGATATTGAGGCGATGGCACTTCAATATCAAGGCGTAGCCCGGCTTCACGAGCTGCTTGTGCGGTAGTGGCGCCTAAACATCCAATGACGGTTTCTCCTTGTTTATATTTAGGGAAGTTTTTTTGCAAAGCAGCAATCCCGGCTGGACTGAAAAATACCAACATGTCATAATCAAACGGTTCGTTGGGACCGAAGTCATTGCTCACTGTTTTATACATAACAGCTTTTTTGATGTTGATATTGTGTGCCTGGAACATGGGAATCAGTTCTTCATTGTGTACATCAGAAACCACTATCATGTATTTTTCTGAGAGGTGACGTGTCATCAATGGAATAAGGTCGGATAGTTTACCTGTACTACCGAAAAAAACTTTGCGCTTGCGATATTGAATATATTTTTGGAGATAGAGCGCAACAGATTCCGATACACAAAAATACTTCATCGTGTCGGGAACAGCAATGCGCATCTCACTACATAGCCTAAAAAAGTGATCAATACCATGTCGTGCATTAAAAACAATGGCTGTGTGGTCTAAAATAGACACTTTTTGCTTGCGAAATTCCTTTGCATCAATAGGGTCAACCTTGATAAACGGACGAAAATCAATCTTAACACCATGTTTTTCCATGATGTCAAAATAGGGCGATTTCTCGGATGTTGGTCGGGGTTGAGATACTAAAATCTTCTTGACTCTCAAGATAATATATATTTGAAGGTTACACGTTCCATACTTGTTGCTCTATCCACAAAAATAAACCGTAATAGGGCAAAATTTCGAGGGTGCAAAGGTACAGCAATATATAAAATCCTGCAACAAAATTCTGAAAAAAAAGTTGAAAAATCTCAATGATGAGCAACACTCCCCCAATTATTAGGGTTAAACTAATCAATGTGAGTCCTACAATAGCAAGTGATTCTGGTAGGTAGAGGTAAGTTAAAACCAGAGGAAATAAACAAGTGCAAATTAGGTGAAATAAGTGTTGATAGTAGTGTGAAAAAATCTTTCGTTGTAAAGGAGAAAAAAACACATAACCGACACAATACAACAATGCAACTTTGATAAGTGCAAATACACAGAAGGAAATGAATATGTGTAGATAGGGGAGAGGGGTGTAATCTGCTGTGTTGGGATGCGTGAGTGTATAATAAAGTAAGGAAAGAGTGCTACAGCAGAAGATAATTAGAAAAACTGTACCCCAAGCTTCTTTCTGTTCGTACTCATCAAAAAGGCTCTTTCGTCCATTTGCCTTAATCAAGAGTGTTTGGTTGAAGTGCGGAGGTTTGATGTACAAGAGCAGAAGATATAGCGCTGAAAGTACGCACACAAGCCAGGTAAGCCAACTCTCCGTGAAGGGAGAAGATGGAAGTGGTATGCTGGTGAATTGTGTCGTTTTCATTGAGCTTGTTGAAGATTAAATGGCAGCTATTTTTCTTACACTCTTATCCCATGGACGGCATTGTGCAAAAGCTTCTTCTAATTGTGCAACATTGTTGACAACAACCCACATATCACGGTGAATATCGCGCATGAACTTACCTTGTATAAGTTGCTCTAACCATTGTAGAAGCGCATTAAAATGTCCGTTAATGTTGAGGATGATGATGGGCTTTGTGATGAGTCCGAGTTGCTTCCATGTCAGTGCTTCCAACAACTCTTCTGCAGTACCGATGCCGCCGGGGAAAGCGATGATGGCATCGGAGTGTTCGCACATCAGACGTTTGCGTTCATGCATGTCAGATGTAACAAAGAGTTGAGTGAGGCCGGTGTGGTGCCATCCTGCATCTACCATAAATTGTGGAATTACACCTTCTACACTTCCTCCATGGGCAAGTGCAGAATCCGCGAGTATACCCATCAATCCAACATTGCCTGCACCATACACCAATTGTTTGTTGTGTTCCCCCAACCATTTGCCTAATTGTGTTACTTCTTCAGCGAAGATAGGGTTGGTTTGTGAACTTGAGCCGCAAAATACGCAGATACGTTGTATGTCTTTTTGTTCCATTTCTCTTTCTTAACTTCCGTAGGCAAAGATAGTGTAAACCAAGCGAAGAAGCAAAATTAAACTTGTTTAAAATTATTCCTGTCCGCTAAAGACTTGAATTCCCTCCCAACTTGCTGAAATAGATAAGTTGGGA
>CALGCU010000109.1 GCA_937886455.1 uncultured Bacteroidales bacterium
AATCCTTTCAACTGGGTGAAAGTGGGACTGCGTCTGAAGCGGGAAGCACCCGACTTGCTGGTGTTACAATTTTGGCATCCTTTCATGGCACCTTGCATGGGAACCATTGCACGCATAGCACGCTCTAACGGAAAAACAAAAGCAATAGCCGTACTCCACAACATTCTGCCTCACGAACCCGGCCCGTTTGACAAAATATGTGCTTCTTATCTGGTAAGAATGAACAATGGTTTTGTTGCCTTGTCCGACTCCGTATTGGAAGACACCAATAAGTTTGACACCCAAAAGCCCAAAGCCGTTTCGCCCCATCCTTTATACGACAACTTTGGTCAGGCTGTAAGCCGAGAGGAAGCTTTGACTCACCTCCAACTTCCCGCCGAACAAAAGTACATGCTCTTCTTCGGATTTATTCGACCCTACAAAGGGCTTGACCTATTGATGCAAGCCTTTGCACACCCCTACTTCAAGGAAAATAACATTAAACTTATCGTGGCAGGGGAATTTTATGAAGGTGAAGAGCAATACAGACAATTGGAAAAAGAATTGGGATTAGAAGGGCAAATCATCTGGAAAAACATCTTTATCCCTGATGATGAAGTAAAACACTACTTCTGTGCGGTAGACATCATCGTACAACCCTATAAATCGGCCACACAGAGTGGCGTAACACAAATTGCCTACCATTTTGAAAAGCCCATGCTTGTGACACGCGTTGGAGGACTGCCTGAAATCGTGCCTCACCAAAAAGTGGGATACGTCACTGATGTACAAGCAACTGACATCACTGAAGCTCTACAGGATTTCTATCAAAATGAACGCACCGAAGAGTTCATGCCACACATCAAAATACAAAAAGCCAAATACGCTTGGAGTGCAATGACGCGCACTATTAAAACATTATTAGCTCACTCTAACTAAACCACACAATATGGCAAAAAACACGGCGGAAACGCCCATGATGAAACAGTATAACGACTTTAAGCGTCAATACCCCGACGCCATATTGTTGTTTCGATGCGGAGACTTTTATGAAACTTATTGTGCGGATGCAGTGATTGCTTCTGAAGTTTTAGGCATCACACTTACTAAACGTTCGAGTGCCACTCCCAATGCCACCGAGATGGCCGGATTTCCCTATCATGCCCTTGATACATATCTACCCAAACTGGTTAGAGCCGGACTCCGTGTTGCAATATGTGACCAACTGGAAGACCCCAAACTCACAAAGAAACTGGTGAAACGAGGTGTCACCGAATTGGTCACACCGGGGGTTTCATACTCCGACACTGTGCTCGAGACCAAAGAAAACAACTTTGTGGCATGTGTTCATTTTAGCAAACACACCATTGGAGCTGCGTTCTTAGATATATCAACGGGCGAATTTCTCGCTGCCGAAGGAAATAGCGACTACATAGACAAACTACTCAATAATTTCGCACCCAAGGAAGTTCTCTTTGAACGCAATCATAGAAACGACTTTGAAACCTCTTTCGGACAAAAGTTCTTCACCTACACACTGGACGACTGGATGTTCACAAGCGAGGCTGCACACGACCGACTAACCAAACAGTTTGAAACAAAGAACCTCAAAGGATTTGGGGTGGAGAAAATACCCAATGGGGTCATTGCCGCAGGGGCTATTCTACACTATCTGGACATGACACAACACCTCCAGACAGGACACATATCCTGTTTGTCACGCATTGAAGAAGACCGTTATGTTTGGTTAGATAAATTCACAGTACGCAACCTTGAACTATACGGCACCTACAACGAAGGTGCTAAGACATTGGTGGACATCATCGACCACACCATCAGTCCTATGGGAGGACGTATGCTACGCAGATGGGTGGCATTCCCCCTCAAACACATCAAACCTATACAAGATAGACAAAGTGTAGTGAAATGCCTGATGGAAAAGCCCGAATCGGCAACTATTCTCACACAAGCATTAGGACAAATCGGCGACCTCGAACGCCTCATTTCCAAAGTTGCCGTAGGAAGAATCAATCCAAGAGAAATGGTGCAACTACACTATGCTCTTGAAGCTATTAAGCCCATCAAGGAAATGTGTGAACAAGTGGGAAACACACACCTTAAAAACATTGCTGAACAACTCAATCCTTGCCCGCTCATCAGCGC
>CALGCU010000110.1 GCA_937886455.1 uncultured Bacteroidales bacterium
CTAAATCTGCTGATTCATTCAAGTTGTCCTTAAGCTCAAGAGTGCCGTCTCCTTCACCATCAATTCCAACCAAATAAATGTCAGCATCTTCTACATTGGAAATTATCTTGAAGTTTCCAACTTTTCTGATGTTTTCACTGTCTTCTGTATCAAGAACGTAATCTATTCCTGATTCAAGTGCTGTTGTGATGAATTCTTTCTTATCGTCCCAGCTTGCTTTTGGGGACATAATCCAAGCGAATTTATTTGACAATTTTAATCTCCTTAAATTTTCTAGTTTTGATTGTTAATATCAACGAACAATTTATAAATATGATTTATTTAATAATATTAGAAATAAGTGTGTCGTCTGCGATATTTGGGAGTGTTACTTTGAGTCCCGGTGTTCGTTGCATTTCACGTTTAATAGCTTGCAGGGCTCCTTCGTTGCGTGCCCAACTACGGCGGGCGATACCATTGTTAACATCCCAGAGGAGCATAGAGGTCAGACGACGTTCAGCATCAGCCGAACCATCAATGAGCATACCAAATCCACCGTTGATAACTTCTCCCCAACCTACTCCACCTCCGTTGTGGATAGAGACCCATGTAGCACCTCGGAAAGAATCTCCAATGACGTTTTGTATAGCCATATCGGCTGTGAAAGAAGAGCCGTCGTATATATTGGATGTTTCACGATAGGGAGAGTCTGTTCCCGAAACGTCGTGATGGTCGCGTCCTAACACAATAGGAGCTGTGATTTCACCCCTTGCAATAGCGTCGTTAAATGCTTTAGCTATTTTGGTTCTGCCTTCAGAGTCGGCATACAGGATTCGTGCTTGTGAACCTACCACCAATTTGTTTTTACCGGCTTCTTTAATCCAATGGATATTGTCATCTAACTGTCCACATATTTCAGCGGGAGCATTTTTGCGAATATCTTCCAGGACTTCAGCAGCGATGCGGTCGGATGCAGCCAAGTCTTCCGGTTTTCCGGATGTGCACACCCAGCGGAAAGGTCCAAATCCGTAGTCAAAGAACATCGGTCCCATGATGTCTTGCACGTAAGATGGGTAACGGAAACGGCCATTTTCACCCATCACATCGGCTCCTGCTCTCGAAGCTTCCAACAAGAAAGCGTTACCATAATCAAAGAAGTACATATCGTTGGCTGTCAACTTATTGATAGCTGCGGCATGACGACGTAGAGAAGCTTGTACTGCTTCTTTGAACTTTTCGGGTTCTTCTGCCATCATACGGTTGCTTTCTTCATAGGAATAACCCACAGGATAGTAACCACCTGCCCATGGGTTGTGTAAAGAAGTTTGGTCAGAACCCAGATTCACTTTGATATTATCTGTTGCCAAACGTTCCCACAAGTCCACCACATTACCTTGGTAGGCCAAAGAGACAGCCTCTTTATTTTTTGATGCTTCCAACATGCGTGGAATCAATTGGTCTAAGTCGGTATATACCTCATCTACCCATCCTTGCGAGTGGCGTACATTCACTGCTTTAGGATTAACCTCTGCGATTACAGCCACTACGCCGGAGATAACTCCCGCCTTAGGTTGAGCACCTGACATTCCTCCCAAACCAGCAGAGACAAATATCTGACCAGGTATTTCAGCAGCCAATCCTTTTTGCATTTGTTTCCGTGCAGCATTCATCACCGTGATGGTGGTACCATGTACAATACCTTGTGGTCCGATGTACATGTAAGAACCAGCTGTCATTTGTCCATATTGACTCACCCCCAACGCATTGAATCTTTCCCAATCGTCCGGTTTAGAGTAATTGGGAATTACCATTCCGTTAGTAACCACCACTCTTGGAGCATCCTTGTGAGAAGGGAAAAGTCCCATAGGATGACCAGAGTACATCACAAGTGTTTGTTCGTCTGTCATTTCCGACAGATACTTCATGGTGAGGCGATATTGCGCCCAGTTTTGGAACACCGCTCCATTACCGCCATACGTAATCAACTCATGAGGATGTTGTGCAACCGCCTTGTCGAGGTTGTTGTTAATCATCAACATGATGGCAGCAGCTTGTTTGGAGCGACATGGATACTCGTCAATCGGGCGAGCATACATTTCATAGTCAGGACGCAGACGATACATATAGATACGTCCGTATGTTTCCAATTCATTAGCAAACTCTTCTGCCAACTCAGCATGCAGATGAGCAGGGAAATAACGCAGGGCATTTTTAAGCGCCAGGCGTTTTTCTTCTTTTGACAATATATCTTTGCGTTTAGGAGCATGGTTGATGTCCTTGTCATAGGCTTTTAGAGGAGGCAGTACCTCCGGAATGCCGGCGCATATTTCTTTTTGAAAGTCGGTCATGAGTTTATTGTATTTTGGCGTTAACAATGGCTAATATTTCATCTTCTTGTTGTTGAGCAACTTGAGCAATACTTTCCGCTTCGCTTACCAATTGGTCTGCCACAGCACGATCTTTGAGTCCGGCAGCATTGATCTTCACATTGAGAACAGCACCCATCACTGCAGAGCGAGCTGCCAATGCGCCCACTCCAGCATCAGAAACGGAGTTAGGGTTACCTTCTTCAGCCATAGCTTTAACCAATGGGAATACACGCGCCACTGTTTTCACTGTTTGGAGTGGTACTTGTGTAGCATAAAGGGTAGCTTCCTGGAGTGCAGCAGCTCGAGCGGCTTTTTCTTCATCAGTGCCTTTAGGCATAGCAAATACATCCATGATTTTGTTGAATGCTGCAGTGTCTTCATCTACGAGGTGAAGTAGTTCATTCATGATTTGTTGTCCTTGTTCAGCCCATTGTGAGAAGTATTCCCAGCGTTCATCCCATCCTGCTTTATGAGAAGAGAGGTTGGCAACCATTGTGCCTAATGCAGCCCCTAATGCTCCCATGTAAGCAGAAATAGACCCACCACCCGGAGCAGGTGATTCACTTGCTGTTTCTTCAGCGAATCCTTTACAAGTCATATCAATCAAGCGATTGGTATTTTTCTCTTCAATCATATACTCAATGACTTTTTCTTGCGGGTTGAAAGGCTTGAGATCGTCCAATCCTAATGACTTGACCGCTATTTTAATCATTTCACTTTCCGAGATACCAAGCGATCTATTTTGTTTCTTTAAGAAATACTTGGCCGCATCAATCAGTGCACGTTTAGGCATCATTCCCACCACCTCTGTACCGGTGACACGTATGCCTCTGTTTTGAGCGCAGCGACACACTTCATCAAATGCCACGTGCAATGGTGTAGTTTGCATGTCAGTGATATTCATAGACACTTGTGCAATGCCGTATTCTTCAATGAACCAACCAATAGCCTTGCACCCTTTGAGCGTACCCGGTATCATAATTGTGTTGCCATCAGCATCTTTTTTTACCTTTCCCACGATAGGATTACCTTCTCGTGCAGGACGTCCTTTTTCGCGAACGTCAAATGCGATAGCATTAGCACGTCTTGTTGAAGTGGTGTTAAGATTATAGTTAACCGCCAACAAGAAGTCGCGTGCACCTACGGCTGTTGCTCCTGAACATGCCACTGCATCTGTAAATTCACAAGGTCCGAAGTCAGGACGTCCTTTTTCTGTGTTGAGTCGTTTGGAAAGTCCTTCATACTCCCCTTCCCTACATATAGCCAGGTTTTTACGTTCCGGAATAAATGCTGCAGATTCATAACTATAAACAGGTATTCCTAATTCTTCTCCGATGCGTTTACCTAACTTTCTGGCGAGTTCTGCTGCTTCTTCCAATGTGATACCGGCCACAGGCACCAAAGGCAGTACGTCAGTAGCCCCCATACGTGGGTGAGTGCCATGATGATGTCGCATATCAATGAGTTCTGCTGCTTTTTTCACAGCCTGAAAAGCCGCCTCAACCACTTGTTCAGGTTCTCCAACAAAGGTCACTACCGTTCTGTTGGTAGCCGCTCCCGGATCCACATTAAGCAGTTGAACACCCTCAACAGCTTCAATAGAGTCAGTGATTTGTTTGATGACTTCCATGTCGCGACCTTCACTAAAATTGGGTACGCATTCTAAAATTCGTTTTTGCATAGTATTATTTACTTGTTATGGTTTATATATTTTTTTTATTTCGTTTTTCAAAAGACAGATAGGGAGAGAGCTTTCGGAGCGTAGTGTCCGGCAGATTGGCTTTCCCTTTGAGTTGGTTTATATTAGTTAATTCAAAAGCATTTCGCCTTGTGTCGTAGATAGACTTAGCAATATAGAAATTGATGTATGGATGTTTTTTTAGTCGTTCCACACTTGCTGAGTTTACCGGGATGGTCTGTATGAGCGTTGTATCAATAGTGAAGTGCTGCATGGCATAAGCAAAGTCTTCATCACTTAGTTGGATGGTTTCCAGAAGTTGTTCAATGTGATGATAGCCACCCAGACGTTGTCTGTAGTAGATAATACGCCGTGCGTATGCAGGACCAATGCCTTTGATATATTGTAGTGAGGTCGTATCGGCAGTGTTGAGTTCAATGACTGTGTCTTTTTTGTGCAAAACATATTGTTTGAGCGGCTTTGAGGCGAGCGTATCATTGGCCAAAACAATATAAGGACGCAATTCTTTCATCTTCTCATCAGTCATACCGTAAATTTTTCCCAAATCATCTATTTTCTTGAATCGTCCTCCTTTAGCACGATAACGCAGAATGTTACGTGTGATAAATTCAGAGAGTCCCAAACTGCGTAAACTTGCCGAGTCGGCTTCATTAGGATTGAACTCACTCAGTGTATATTGTTCCGGTGCAGATGTATTTTGGGGAGATTCTTTGGATTTGTGCGTATATGTGTGATGAGGTTTGTTTTGTAGAGTGTTTTGAAACTTTTCAATCTCTTGTTGGAGTGCCTGTGCTTCTTGTTTGTAAGGCGGGATTGAAGAAGGCATTTGGGCGAGATAGATAGCGACACCGACAAAAGATATTATCATAACAATCAATGAGATAATTGCCATGCGTTGACCCTTTGTGAAGAGCGGTGTGTTTTTCATATCCTTTTTGTCTGTTTTTGACAGTGATATAGTGAGTCGCTATCTTCTCGATTTCTTTGGCAAATGTACTAAACAATTCCCAAAGGACAAAGCGTAAAAGCAGAACAATGTTGTTATTGTTCTATTTTTTTAAACCATTTAACATATCACGTATTTGCATGCGTTTTTTCCCGGGCAACTGAACCTCGTCTAAATAAATATATCCATCTTGCGTAGCAACTTTCAGATAGGTTTTTCCATCTGTTTCCATACACCCCGAAGTAACAGTTACATTCGTTATATATTCCGGATGAGCGGCATACACTTTCACCACAACAGGTGTATCCATACCAGGCAAGGTGAGTTCACACCATGCACCCGGATAAGGAGAGAGCCCTCTGACAAAGTTGTGTATATTACGTGTAGATTGAGAGAAATTAATTTGACAAGTATCTTTAAATATCTTGGGTGCCGGTTTAAGTTCACCCTCAGTTAATTGTTCTTGAGGCTGTTGTGGCACATTATCTTCCAGGATTGCATCCACAGTTTGTTTCACAAGTTTACCCCCCATCATCATGAGTCGGTCATGCAATTCACCTACATTTTCATTCGGAGAAATAGGTGTTTTATCTTGGAAAATCACATCGCCAGTATCAATCTCATGTTTAAGAAAAAAGGTTGTAACACCAGTTTGCTGTTCCCCATTTATCATAGCCCAGTTGATGGGTGCTGCTCCTCTGTATTGCGGTAAGAGCGAGGCATGTAGGTTAAATGTTCCCAATGGAGGCATGTTCCACACCACCTCAGGCAACATGCGAAAAGCCACCACAATTTGTAAATCAATATGCAGGTCGCGTAGTGTTTGTAGGAAAGTTTCCTCTTTCAGTCGTTCCGGTTGCAGAATGGGTAATCCGACAGACAAAGCATACTCTTTTACAGCCGAGTATTGCAGTTTATGTCCTCTTCCTGCCGGCTTGTCAGGCATGGTTACAACAGCAACAATATTATATCCACCATCCACTAAAGGGCGCAAACATTCCACTGCAAATTCGGGAGTTCCCATAAACAGAATGCGTAAATCTTCTTTCTTTCTAACCATATCTCTATTTCAATTTTTGTTCAAAGATAGTGAAAGGCGAGTGAAATAACAAAATAAGCTTGCTTAATTTTGTATTTCCGAGCCGCATCCTGTCTTCTGTAAAGATAGTGAAAGGCGAGTGAAATAGCAAATTCAATGCAAGGTGAATGCAAAATAAAATCCATTTTATACAGAGAACCCTCCTATCTCACAAAAAACACTTCCGATTCACTCAACATTGCAAGGTCATTCCCATGATATAATCGTTCATATAAAAGTCATGTCCAATATCAAAATCGCCTTGACGCAACACACTCATTCCCATTTTTTTATAGAAGTCAATAGCCGGATTATTTCGATTAACATTCAATTCGATTTTCACTGGAAAACGAGGGGTATCAAAACGCACAAATTCAATCACCGTATCGAACAGTAATTTTCCCACTCCTTTACCTTGTTCTGATGGCATTACATAGAGTTTTTGAAGGTGATACACCCAACACATTTCATCCATCATGGTCTCCCTCTGAACAGATACATATCCACAAGGTTTATTCCCCTCATATACAACAAAATAAACATGCCCTTCGCTGAGTTGCTGATGTAGATTGGGCAACGAATACATCCACTCTATCATGTAATCCACTTGTTCATCTGAAAGTATGGTTCGATAAGTGTCACGAAACACTATTTCTGCCATGTCATGCACTTGCGCCAATTCCCCTGCTCCAATCCTAACTACGGAATACTTTTTCATTTCCTTCTTTTTGCTGTAAAATTACTGTCAAAATTTTGATTAAGCAAGTGCATTACACACACAGCAAACCACAAGCGTCCTCCAGCGCAGCCTCCTGTAGTGAGTGAAACGAACGTCCTGTAGCTCACATCGTGAGCGTCCTATAGTGTCGTCTTCGACACGTCCTGTAGGGCTCCGCCCGTCCTAAAGCGAATGCAAT
>CALGCU010000111.1 GCA_937886455.1 uncultured Bacteroidales bacterium
TTCGGATTCACGAACTACTGGAGTAGAGTGGTTAGAAAGCATGGTCCAGCAGTTACCAGATTGTCCATAAACCCACGTGTTGAAGTCTTCACGATATGGGAGTGAGTAAGCCTCAGAACAAGCAGTACGTACCAACAACACATTACTCCATGCTTCTTCTCCTCCTTCGCAGATTGGAGCTATGTAAGCGTAGAATGGACGGTCAGGCGTTAGTCCTTCCAACAAGAAGTTGTTAGTTTTCACAACCGAATCCACCATAGCCGGAGTAGTGCCAACCAATGCATCTTCCACTTCAGCATCAAATACTTTCAAGCGATAAGAACTTTCGTAATCGCGTGTTGACCATTTATACATAATCGCATCATCAGCCACAGAGTCAGCCACGAATGAAGATGGAGGCAAGCAACCACTAATCACATCAATAGTAACGTCATCGATGTAAACCATTGGACGAATGTCACCATGTTTGGTAAAGAATGTAATGCGGTCACCCCACACAATAGTGGTGTCAAGATTACCCTCTTCATCCACTTCGATTAATTCCGTTCCTGTGTATGAATCAAATGGTATGACTACCTTTTGCCATTCATATTGTTTGATGTTTATCGTTTTAATCGGTGTAAACTCTTGTTGATAAGAAATACCCACTTCCAGTTCACTGTTAACTGTTGTTGCTGTAACATAGAATGATATCATCAATGAGTCCACACGTTTCGGCATCTTAGGAAGAGCCGCTGCAATCCAGCCACTTGACGGTGTGTTGATGTACAATGAAGAACCGTAGTCTTTCACTTGTGTGTGGTCGGAACTCTTATTAGGAAGTGAAGAACTGGTGCTGGTGTAGATAGAAACACTTTTTACTGCAGATTCTTTACTTGCCAATACATCCATACAAGGATGGAAGCATTGTTGCGTTGACTTGTGTTCTATTCCCAAAGAATAGTTGTCGAATGTTTCCACATAAGGCAATGTGTAAAGTGTGTCACACAAAGTTGTTGCATCCATAGCATCCAACCATAAGCTTGCGCCACTTTCAGGATTGCTTGCATCACAGATAGATTGGAGATAAACAGCATAGGGACGTGCAGCAGTAAGTTTATCAACAATCAGTTGCGGTTGATCTTTCCCCACAGTATCCACAACAACATTATCCATGTTTTGCATGTCGTCAAGGTAGCGAGAAGACACTTTCACTCTCCATGCTGTTTCATTTTCACCCGGAGTCCATGTCAACTTCATGCTATTTTGTTTTACCTCTGAGATAGTTAAATCCTTTGGTTGTTCACACGGTTTAGGTCCCACATAGAAGTTGTCCACATTACAATAAATAGCATCTCCCGCAGCCGGTCGACCACTAAATACATAGAATGCAACCTGCAAAGAGTCACCGGCATATTCTGCCAAAGAGATGTTTTGGTTAAAGAATTCACCATCACCCTTATTGGTAATATCCTTGAGTGAGTTAACAGATTTGTATCCTTTATCCTTGTAGGCATCCACATTGATAGTCCATACATGAGCATCTTTCATTTTCCATGTTTCACCCATGTCCGTAGAGATTAACACTGCGAACAAGTCGGTAGAATCAAGGGAGTTAACTGCACTTCCGGTACATATTTCTCCGTTAGCTTTATTATTGGTGTACACTACATCAAAACGTAATTGATAAGCATCCCCTGCGATAAATGCCGGAGAATAAACATAGTAACGAATACCCTGATAAGTTTTGGCTTCAGACGAAGCTGATGTTCTCAAGAAACCATTACCTGCAAAATTAGGACAATCCCCATAACTTGTGTTTCCTTGCTTTGTTTTCGACCATCCGGTTGTTCCTTTTCCCTTGTCTGCACCTTCAAATAGGAGTTCCATAGTAGGTGCCTCTGTATAAACTTTAGTAGCCACAGCTCCGATACGTTTCCAAGGCGTAGATACAGTTGTTTTTTCATCATTGAAGTTATTAGAATAAGGAGTAGTCACAGACATGATAGTAGTGAAGTTGCCAACAGCCCAATCAGAAGTATCTTTATCGTTGTAGGTACGCACTCCATAGTAGTATTTTGTACCCACTTCCAGACCTTCAACAAGATATTCAGTAGCATTAACATCCTTAGCCCAGGCAATGAGTGTATCAGTAGATTGTACATTGTTCAGCAAATGACGTTTGCTGAGCGAAGTGAGGTCTTTTAACATCACCTTGACTTCAGCCTTCGTACCACCTTTCCACATCAATTTAGCTTTAGTGCCAGGTATGTAGTTTAGGTCAGCAGTAACATATTGTGGCACGGGGCACAAAGTAGTATCAATAGCGATATTATCAACAGCCACCGGCACTGTAGAACCCGATGTGTTATTTTCAGCCCACATGAAAGCGATGTTATAAAGTCCAGCTTCCTTCACAGCAAAGTCCACCTTAGAAGTGTTCCATCCATTTTCCCAGATAGAGTCTTGGTTGAGATATGTGTACTCAGAAGAAGCCGTACGACGAACAGATAAATTAGTCCATCCTTCCGGAATTGTGGTAGTTACTGTACTATATTTGTTGTAGAAGTCATTTTCTTCAAGCACCACATCGGCCGGTACAAGGAATGCTCTTACATAGTTATATGAGCTATATCCATAACCTTTCCAATCGAATGACATGGTATATGAGCCCTCAGTAGCTTCAAAAGTACGATACATCCATACGTTTTTATTTCCACTGGTTGGAGTGAAAGTAAACGCTTGTTCAGCCGGGTTGTTAGAGAAATAAGCCGCCGGGTTTTCTTTTTCTACCGGAGAATTTTTTCCGATTACCCATTGATTTTTGTTTGTTCCGTTGACAAACACCCACTTGCTGTTTTCTTTTTCAGTTGAGAAATCGTGTTTATATCCATTCAATTTAGCAGGTGCGTTTTGTGTCAAAGCAGTTTCCATTCTCCATGGTCCCACTCCCTCTTCACCACATTCAGCACGCACATAGATGTCATATTCAGTTGCCTCTTCCAAACCTGTGATTTTGTAGGAAGGCTTATCATTGACAGTTACCTTAGTTCCCGCATTGTTGATGTCAAATCCTGCAGGTCCGTAGCACAATGTCCATTCCGTTTCTTCTCCACGCGGCGTCCAGTCCACTTGTACACTATTGCTGGTGAAGTCGCTCAAGTCGATTGCATCCCCCATCTTACAAGCAGGAATCTTAGCAACCACTAAATTGTCCACATATACAGGTCCAGCAGTGAGTTTACCCACCATAAATGCTATGTAGCAACCAGTTCCGGTGTATTTATCAAATTCCACATTTACTTCTTGCCATTGATTTTTGGCTTCAAACTCAATAGTGTCCACCGGAACGAATGTAGCTTCGTCCGTAGGATCTGTCATCACACCCACTTGCATTTTGTATGTAGCAGTTGTAGTAAGACACATGAATGTAGCCTGCAATTTATTGATAGGCGCTTTCATGCATGGGGTCACGGCATAAGAAGAAGCCGAAGTTGAGCCACCCACATACATACCAGCAGGAGCAGAATAATGGTTGGTAGCATGTAGATAAGGAGATGTGGAATAACCACTTATAAATGTCCATCCATTAGGCAGTGCACTATAACTTCCAAAGAAGTAAGTATCAAAGTCTTGTTTGTAAGGAATGTCCATAGTGTCCTTTTCAGCTACCACAGTATTGATAACCCACTCACTCCATTCTGTTCCACAAGTAGGTTTCACATACCACTTGTAGGATTTACCCGGTTTGAGACCAGTAATGGTTTTTGTGTTTTCAGTTACAGTAGCATCAAAGATGTCAGCAGTTGCCGTCATATCTTCCAAAGGCGTAGAAGACACTTTCAAGTCATAACTTTCAACATTACCCGCCCAAGTCAATTGTGCAGAAGTTCCAGTTTCTTGTGAAGTTTGGAGTGCTGTTGCTTTAGCACATTCCGGCATGTATTCCACTTTTATGTCATCCAAATAAGTAGAAGCACTCGCACCACCAGCCTTATTCAGATATCTAACAGCTTCTTGTTGGAAAGCAATGTATTTACCCTCGCCCTTGTAGTTAGCAAAAGAAACAGTCACCGTAATCCATTTACCAGTAGATACGCCCGCTTTGAGAGCAGACACTTCTTCCACCAACGTGAACGAACCCTCTTCAGCCGGGTCTTCCACTACCCCAACACGCAGTTTACTATATGAGTAAGACGGAGTCTTATAGGTGAATGTCACTTGTAGTTTTTGAATACTATCCACATTCAAACGTGGCAAAATAGCATACGGTTCAATATAACCTTTGCTATCATTATTGTAAGCCTTAATGTTCAAGAAGCGATTTGCTTCAGCCACCTCCTTTGGATTAAATGCTACTGTCTTTCCGTAACCGCGATAAGGATAATATTGAAAGTCTGTGCTATACGCCGCTAACAAATGAGCATTCTTCCAATAAGTCCAATTAGCCGGTAGGTTGATTGTATCCACATTCGGTTTGTCAGTATATTCATTATTGGCTGTTCCCGGATAATCTTCAAAATCCACAAAATAAGGCACATTCACTGCCATGTCAGGACGGAATGCAGCATAAGCCCATGGAGAATAATCTTCATAGTCGCAATAGTTGCGCACATAGACATGATAGTCTTGTTGCAGAGTGAGTCCTGTGAGTGTATGTTCTCTGACGACATATAGAGTTCCATCATACACATCTCCCTTTTGAGTCATATCCGTCAATGGAGTGGTAGAAACTTTGAGTTCAGTGCTCAATACGTCTTGACTACCATCCCAACTTATTTTGGCAGAAGTTTCAGTTTTCTCTGTGATACGGATATTCGGCATTGTTCCACAAAAGGCGGTAGCAATCACCTTTAGGTCATCTATCATCACCCCACGTCCATTACCATTAGCAGCTTCAATACATAGTTGGAAAGAAGTGCTCAGTGCATAGGATTTCAGGTCAACCGTGTCTTTCGTCCACAAGTCATGACTTTTGTCAATGGTTTTCAACAGAGTCCATGAATCTGTTTCCTGTGCTCTACCATAGATGCGCAGTGTGTCCACAAAAGATTGTGATTCAAGAATACGACCAGTGTTTGCATACCAGAAGGTAAACAACGGCGATCCGACCCCCATAGTATTAAATTTTGTAAGGTCAAGTTTTGGGGTAACCAGTTTAGATGTAGCCATCGCACTTACCCCATCTACGAAGAAGAGCATATCAGCAGTACCTTCGTAAGCTTTGGCGGGCAATTCATTTCCTGTATCAGTCGCATCATGCGTCCATACAGCTGAGCCCACACCATTTTCCACTACCCATCCGTCGGGCAGTCCTTCTTCAAATCCTGTGTTGAGAATGCTATATTGTGCAGACGCCACCAAGGCAAAGCACATAAAGCACAACATCCACACACTTCTCAGAAGTTTTGTTGTAGTTGTTCTCATAAGCATAAAAATTAAATGATTAATACTAGGGTTATTTATTCAACTATGATTCTAAAAACTTTCTTTTCTTTCTCTGTTTGCACATGCATGAGGTACACTCCCGGTCTGTCAGCCACTTTTACCGTGTTTTTCAGTCCGTGTAATGTGCCTTGTGCTTCCATAGCACCAGTGACATTCCACACTTGATATGTAGCATTATCTACACCTTCCACTGTGACATTTTCATTCCTTCCCACTCTTGATGGATACACTTTGAGAGCTTGAGGCACAGGTTTCACTTTAATAGGGCAACTTTCAAGTACTACCCCATCAGCACGTTGCAGTTCCACTACAAATTCAGCACCTTCAATATCCATATCCTTCGCATAAATATATGAGCCCACTTGGTTTTCCTGTAACACGCCATTCTTGTACCATCTAAAGCCAGTAAATTCATATCCTCCGTTGTATTGTGCATTCTTCACCGCCACCACATCGTTCCATTTCTGTGCCATCACACTAGATGGGTAGAGCACTTTGAAAGAAAATGGGAAAGATTGAGGTTCGCAGAGACGTTTTTCAAACACAATGTTGCCGTTATAGACATCAGCTTTCACATTTTTCGGTAGTTGTATATTAATCGGAGCAAATGGTGTAGCCTCATACATTTGGTCAACAAATCCGGCAGCCTTTGCCTTATTATCAAACACTACTTGATAACTATCGTAATGTCCTTTCAGCACAGTGGCATTCAGTTGACCCATATTCTGGTCAGCGCACATTTCCGCCACATCACCCATATCCATTGCCACTTGTTCCGCCACATCCAACGAGAGAACAACAACACTGTCACAACCACAGCCGGAAATGTCATTTCTGTCATAGGAAGTACTGAAACAACGGGGAAAATTGTTCCAAG
>CALGCU010000112.1 GCA_937886455.1 uncultured Bacteroidales bacterium
TAAATTTTCATATTCCAATACCTTATCTAACTCATTATAATAATTAATTGGATTTTTTGCACCATTTTCATCAAGAATTTCAAGCGTGAAACGTGGTTGGTCAGGAGATTGGTGTCCCCCACTTTGGGCAACCACAGCATATCTAAACTCAATAACACCCATATCCTCATCAATAGGAACAGAATAGGTAATCGTTTGTGCTACGTTACCCCCTCCTTTATACCATCTACCACCAAGACGAACAGAAGCGAGTTTTTCGCCAGCAGGCAATGTATTCAGCACGCGCGTACCGGTTTTAGTACGAGGGTCTTGTTCACCCATATAGTGAATGGTGTGCATACTACCCAATTCGGTGTATCCACTATCCAGTACTTGTTTAGCTGAGTCAACATAGTTGAAGCTACCATAGGTACATTCCACATTAGGCAGATAGAAGTTCATATAGTCAAAGCAACGAGATACGGGGTCATATACCATAACAACACGCGTTTCAGACCACAATCCCGGTATGCTATCCTCACCAACAGGACGCACACGGAAGCGATATGCACCCTCTTGAATCATAGGATAAGGCATTGCGTAAGAGTTACCTTGCACACCCGTCACTTCAAAGTTAGAAGAAGCTGTTTTGCCCACATCATAAACAAGAACTTCATAATTAGCCGCATCGCCATCCCAAGAGAACACAAAGCCTTCAGACGTATTCCGTGGGAAGAGGTTTGTAGGTTCTACATGTTGGTCATTTTTAGGAACCACTTGAACATTATCCACACAACCCGGAGGGTTCATAGCAGGAGGAGTTGTGTTAGCTTGCCAATAGAAACAGATGAAAGCACTATCATTGTAAAGGTGAACATCATAGTATTCCGTCATCCATTGCTTTTCTTTACCAGCGAATGCGTGTTGTCCCACAACATTATCTTTTATGACTCTAGGAATGTCGTTACCGATTTCAGAAGCTATAATACCCGTAGAGTCAGCAGCAGGTACGACAGCCACCCAGAGTTGGTCTGTACCCGGCACACCCAATGCTTTCCAGTCAAAACTCAATCTGTAAGTACCTTTTTCCAAGGGCATGAGAGCATAAGCCACGATACCATATTGTCCTGCTTCATAACTAGCAGAAGCACCTTGGTCAGCAGAAACATACATAGACCACTCTCCGAATGTTTTTTGAGCATTACCAATACCCCATTCTGTATTCGGAGCATTACGACTCGTTTTAAATCTCCATTCCTTCCATTGTTCCGGATTTTCGAAATCGCAGAAATAAGCCTTGTCAGCCTGCATAACACCACAGACCCCAAGAACAGCAATAATCACTAATAATAGTCTTTTATTCATATTTTATATAGTTGTTTTTCTACTGTAGAATTATTGAGTTATGCCAACTCTTACTTGACCATTAATTTAAAGCTCATCGTCTTACCCTCTTCAGTGATGAGATTAACCACATAAATACCTTGACGTTGCGGTGCTCTAAATTCTCCGTATCCCTCTGTCAGATGTGAGGTAGTATGGAGTTCGCCCATCAATCCAGTAACTTTCAGCAAGCATTCATCTTCCATTCCAACGACAGTAACCATTTCGCCAGGTGCAGGAGCAGAAGGATAGAGTGCTACAGAAGGAGCCACCACTTGTGGAACTACCGGACAAGAGCGATAGGTTTTACCATCCGATTTACGTCTCATTTGCACATAGTATTGATCAGTTCCATTGAATGTTTGTCCGTCAGTCAAGTAGAGATATGAACTATTAGCACCCGGAATGAGTGCGTTGTTTTTATACCATTGGAAAGTATCAAAATCATCCCCATAAGCATTATATGCCGGATTCTTCACTGCGAGAACATCACCCCACTTTTGTGCCATAATTGTGTGCCATGGATAGCTGAGTTGGAGGGTATAATTTTTACTTTCAACCGATGTACAACTTATGCCTTCCGCTTTCATTGACAAGGCATATTCTTCCACATCCGGGTTTTGCGGCATTGGGAATACGAGGTAGCCATTTTCAGGGTAGATAGTATCATTGACAAAACCTTGTGTCAAAGCATCTTGCGAGTAAGAGATTGCCACATAGTCTAAGTCACCTTGGTATGGGACACGGAACATACCCGCATCGCTGCAGACCGGTGTTTCTATTTCTCCGAGTTGGAGTTTTGGCAGCACAGTGATTTTAGTGTACACTCTCAAGCTATCACATCCACCTACTTTACTCTTATACACAGTTTGGTAGTCACCCGGCAAGAACCAAGGACGTCCGCTAACATCAAACCAGACACTATCACCTTCACAAATTGTTGTATCTCTTCTTTGTTCTTGCATTTCAATTTCTTCCACTTTGAGATAGATTGTACTATCACATCCAGCACGTGTCAATGCATTTATTACATATTCACCCGGTTCTCTAAACACTTGGTTGAATACCTTGGTATATCCTTTACCATTAGGACAAATAGATCGTGTGAGCGTAGTGTCTCTGTCTCCGATAGCCGGGATCACGAAAGGCACTTCCAGTACATCTTGGCAATCGTCATTAGATATACCTGTAGTAAGTTTTATTGTCACGTTAGCTCCTTCAGCAGGATATTCCACTACGATAGCCGCATCCGAAGAATATGAGGTACGTGGGTTAGCCCCTTCACCGAAGTCCCAATAGTACGTTTCCGGTTTTTTATCCGTCATCACATCCCCTTTGGTAACCATACTATTATTTTGGATTACCACAATATTCTTACATTCTTGTGGGTCATAGATAGGAGAGAATTGAGCCACAGGAAGAATCGGGTGAAGTGAAACCTCCAATGGGAGTTTACAACCTTCCGATTCAAGCGAAGTAAGCATACAGATGTATGTTTCTTTATCCTCTTTTACAGGATAGAATGTACGATCTTTACATACGGATCCATCCGGATAAGACGGATAATTAGACAAGTGAGGATTAGTAGCCGGGTCCTTAGGAATCCAAGCATACTTAAACCCAATAGGAGCCGTGACTCCATTTTCACCACCACTACAAGAAACTCCCTCAATGGTAGCCTCTTGGCAGTCGAGTGAGAAGTAAGCATAAGCGAAGTGTCCCCCTTGCTTACAGTCATTAGTAGTAAGACGTATTTTTATGTTTTGTCCAGCATAAGGAGTGAGGTCAATACCAATTGTTGTCCAGTCTTTATAGAGTACTGTAGCGTAACTTCCCGTAGTTTCGCCCACCGCCAATTTAGAGCCACAATTTATCCAGTCTTGCGTATTAGCACCCGCTGTAAAGTCAGCGAATCCGCAGTGAGAGTCAAGCAAGTTACCCATACGGTCAAGAATTTCGATAGTGAAGTGTGGTTGCGTTGAAATAGAGTGTGCTTCCGCCGGATATTGCAATACTACCGCATACTTCAAGAGGAGTATTTTACTTTCTCCTCGTGAGATACCCATATCATATGTAACAGACTCAGAGTACCAATGGTTGGTATTCCCAGTTACTGCCCAGTTACCCAAACGGACAACAGCCAAGTCTTTACTATTAGGCGGCATAACCGATAACTGATAGTTTGTCCACGGGTCTTTTTCGCCCGGTATGTAGTGCAAAGTATGTTGGCTATAGTCATCTCTAAAGCCATTATCCACCTTTTGTAGTTTATTAGGCACATCCACGTCTTTTCCTGTACGGCATTCAGCCAGGTCTAAATTCATATAATCCACACAATAGTTAGATGGGTCATACACCACGATAGGTTGTGCAAAAGTCCAAGCACTTGTAACACCCGTAGAAGGAGTGACAGATCTAACCCAGAAGTCATAGACTCCATCCGGCATATCATAGATTGTATGATTAGCAACCGCTATATCACGGATTGTATCCACTCTTGCATTTCCGTATCTGCTATATAGGAGTTCATATCTTTCCGCATTACCAATCCACTTAACATTAACCGTATTATCGTTATTTGGTCTTGTAACAGTGACTGCTGCAGGAGCATCCGTTGTACCAGAAACGATTTGAATATTATCAATAGCCACCGGAGGTTGGTGTGTATCACCAGTAGAGTTAGCCCAAATGAAGATGAGTCTTCTAGTCACTGCGGTAGGCGCTTGTGGTAGTGCACCTTTTGCATATACCCATCCAGCCGATTTAATAAAGGTCATTTCCACGAGATTACTTGTCACCCATCCCGGCAATCCACCAGCCACCATAGAATTAGGTTTAGTAGCCGTAGGTGCCCATGCCACATATAATTTACAATTGTCATCTCCCATCATTTTATATTGGAAAGAGATGGTGTGGTCTTTACCTCCGGGTAATGTAAAATCTTTATATGCAGTTACTGCCACCACAGGCGAGTTGGTGTAGAGGTTAGAAGCCCCCTCATCGTTAGAGATATACAGAGAACTGATTCCCATGCTCGACGTAGCCTGTCCGATAGCCCATTTATTTGGTAACTTAACAGACGTATTACTTACTTGATTCAGCACCCAACCGTCAGTTTCATCAGCGTTTTCAAATCCACAGAAGTAGGGTAATTGCGTCATTTGCTGTGCTTGCACAGAAAGTGCCATGAACAGGGTTGGCATCCATAGCATTTTCAAGAACCATTTTCCTACTGTCAATTTAGATTTCAACATAGTATTCATTTGGAGGTATTTTTTATGTATTATATTTCTATTTTTTACGCAGGTACATTGACCCAACTTTACACATTCCGCAAAAATAGCATTTTATTTTCGCATACGAAAACATTTATTGCATCCAAGCATATTTCTTAACAAAAAATAAGTTTATTAATTGTGTTATTATGTTGTAGAACATAAAAAAAGTTGTGCTCATCATCTCGTATGAGGTGAATGAGCACGACTATGTTGCATGTTTGCCTTTGCGTAATCCTTTCTTTTTAATATTTCTTTAAGGCATCACACTTTACTTGAAGAACATATAGGCTATCCAATTATTCAGCAGAGCGATCTTTAAGAGGATTGCGGTAGAAGAGTTTTTCTTGTTCAAATTCTTCAGTTGCCATCAATGTCGCTTTCGGTAGTTTTTCGTAGTAGCGTGAAATTTCTATTTGTTCACGATTTTCAAATACTTCTTCGATGTGGTCACCGTGTTGTACATACTCTTGCAGTTTTTCATCGAGTTCTTTTTTGATTTCCGCATCGATTTGGTTAGCACGCTTAGCGATGATTGCTACGGTTTCATAAACATTTCCAACCGGTGCACATAGACTATTCATGTCGTGTGTTACAGTGTTTACCGGTGCATTGATTTTCTTATAATCCATATTTTCTATTGTTTATTGTTTCTTATTTATTTTCTTTTTTCCTTTACCTGTCCTGTTTTCAAGAATCTTTCAATATCTTTATTTAGTCGGTCGGCTTCCTTTCTATGCTTTCCGTTGGGATATTCATTAATATAGCTATAATATTCGTCTTGTGCTTCACGAAATCTTTCTTCCTGTTTAGTTGTAACACTCAGCACAGACTGTTTATACATTGAGGCAAATACAAGAAAAGAGAGTTCTTCTCTATGTGTTGTTAGTGGGAATTTCTTCAGGGCATTGTTTGCCACGATGATTGCCGCCTCATAGTTATTGCCTCTATATGTACCTAAATTATAATACAATCTTGCACTGAGTAGTTCTTTATAAGCCAATTTATCATTGAGTTCATCCATGAGTTTGTAGGCTTCTGCGACTTTTTCGCTTTCGGGATACTTATCAATAAATTTTTGGAAAGCTTTGAGTGCATCATAGGTTTCCGTTTGGTCTAATCTTGGGTCTTCAGACTCTACATAGTAGCAATATCCGACCATATAGAAAGCTTCCTCAGCAAAACGTCCTTTGGGGTAGTTGCGACAATAAGCCTGATAGTATTCTCCAGCAGAGAAGTGGTCTTTTTGTCCTATGTAGCATTTAGATAGATAATTAAGCACATATTCTGCCCGTTCAGTCCCCTTGTAGTAGTGTGCCACTTCGTCCAAAAGACTTTGAGCACGCATGTAGTCTTTTTTATTGTAGTATTCAATTGCTTTTGTGTATTTTAATTCCGGGTCATTGCTTTTAAGGAGTTTCTGGTATTCACCGCAAGCGGCAAACACGCACATTATAAGCAATAATCCGATATATTTTTTACACATAGACGAATGGTTTTATCCACAATTTACAACGAACTGCAAAGGTAGCATTTTTTTTCTGTTTTTACAACATTCTTTTTCATGGTGTGAGAAAGTGGGGAGAGTTTTGTGTCTGTATATGTATCTTTATCCTATCTTATTCCTATTTAGTGGTCCCGGAGTGGTCCCGAGATGGTCCCGAGAAAAA
>CALGCU010000113.1 GCA_937886455.1 uncultured Bacteroidales bacterium
TAACCGGTGAGGATATTCGTGAAGGTTTGACTGCTATTATCAGTGTTAAAATTGAAGATCCTCAGTTTGAAGGTCAGACTAAACAAAAACTTGGTAATTCTGAAGCCAGAGGTGCTGTAGATAGTATTGTTAGTGAACAGCTTACTTATTTCCTTGAACAGAATCCTACGATTGCAAAATTAATTTGTGAAAAATCAATTTTAGCACAGCGTGCAAGGGATGCTGCAAGAAAAGCAAGAGACCTCGTACAAAGAAAATCCCCTCTCTCTGGAGGCGGACTGCCAGGCAAATTAGCTGACTGCTCAAGCAGAAAACCGGAAGAATGTGAACTATTCTTGGTCGAAGGAGACTCTGCAGGCGGAACCGCTAAGAGCGGAAGAGATAGAGCAACTCAAGCCATTTTGCCATTGAGAGGTAAGATTCTGAACGTCGAAAAAGCAATGCCACACAAAGTATTCGAAAGCGACGAAATCAAGAATATTTACACTGCATTAGGAGTAACCATCGGAACAGAAGATGACGCAAAGGCACTAAATATGGAAAAACTGCGTTATCATAAAGTAATCATCATGACCGATGCCGACGTGGACGGTAGCCATATCGCCACCTTGATTATGACTTTCTTCTTCAGATACATGAAAGAACTCATTGAACAAGGATATCTATATATCGCTACACCTCCACTCTACTTGTGCAAAAAAGGACAACATGAAGAGTATTGTTGGACTGAACAACAAAGAACTGCTTTCATACAACAATATGCAGCCGGAAACGAAAAACAAGTAACCGTACAACGATACAAAGGTTTAGGTGAGATGAGTGACGAACAATTGTTCGAAACTACAATGAATCCTGAAAAGAGAACACTCCGTCAAGTAACGATTGAAAGTGCAGCAGCGGCTGACCAGGTAATCTCTATGTTGATGGGTGATGAAGTGGCTCCTCGACGCGACTTCATTGAGAAAAACGCAACATACGCAAACATTGACGCATAAAAGAAAAATATGAAAATAGCCGTCTATTGTTCATCAAGCAATCATATTGCCGAACACTACAAACAAATGGCGTTTGAATTAGGCAAATGGATAGCAAGCGAAGGACATACCCTAGTATATGGAGGGGCAATAGGAGGACTTATGACAGCTGTAGCTGAAGGGGCATACACGCACAAAGGGAGCATAATAGGCGTGGTACCGCAAAGTGTAATCAATAAAGGAAGAAAGACTGATTTACCCATTGAAATACACACCACAGCTGATTTACACGAAAGAAAGATGCTAATGAAACAATTAGCCGATGTATTCGTGGTACTTCCGGGAAGCTTCGGAACATTAGATGAAATGTTTGATGTTGTCTCTGCTGGGACACTGAATGAGCATAAAAAACCGCTTATTCTTGTTAATTGGCAGCATTATTATGACCATCTCATTGAACTTTTCTCATGGATGAAACATGAAAATTGCTTACCAAAAATAGAAATATACAAACCTGAAGTTGTGACAACTATTGATGAATGCATAAATATCATAAATAAATACATAATAGAATAATTATTGAAGCCATGAATCTATTTTGGAAAAAAATGTTTGGTGGAATGACTAGTACCGCCAAGTTAGAAAAAAATGAAGCCGAATTAGCGAGAGAATATGACCGCTATTGTGAGGTTGGTAAGTCTGCTGAATGGGCAGAGTTTAAAGAACTGCAAGCTAAGGTTAAAACACCTGAGTTCAAACAAAACAAAAAAATGTTGCAAACACGCAAATTCAAAGACACTGAAGAATATCGCAACATCACCAAATTAAAAAAACTTCAATCACAAAGCGATTTCAAGAAATACCTGAACATTCTGTCTTCAAGCGAACTCATTTGCTTCCTTGAATTCAAACAATCTGAGCAATACAAACGTCTTGCCGACCCTGAAGCAGTAAAAAACTCAGAGCAATTACAAAGAATGAAAGCGTATGAACGTTCTAAAGAATATGCTCTCTACACCAGATACCATGACTCTTATCAAGAAAAAGAATACCTCAAACTAAAACAATTAGTTGAGACAGAAGACTTCCAAAAGAAACTTGCTTTTTGGTCTAATCCTAAACGCTGGGAAACTACTGAAGACTATAGATTAGACGCAAGATATTATCAACTCTACAAGAATGATGATATTCGTTTCTATCAAAACACAGACCCAAAAAAATTCGATGAAATCAAAAATTATCAACTAACATTTGAAGATAATTTTGATTGGAACACTTTGGAACGTTCACATTGGGACAATGGATTCCACTACAAATCATCACAATTGAAGGCTAATCATTCTTTCTTCAATGAAAAACAAGCCAATAATGCCGGTCACAACATTGAAGTCATCAATGGTGTCCTCAATATCAGAACAAGAAAAGAAACAGTCAAAGCTGCTGCATGGAAAGGAGTCGGCACAGAAGGATTCGTAGAAAAAGAATTTGATTATACCTCCGACATTATTCAAACCGGTAAACACTTCCAACAAGCTGAAGGTATCTTTAGAGCAAAAATTAGATGTAAAGGACCTATTCATCATGCATTCTGGTTAGGTGCAGAAACCAAGTTACCACATGTAAATATCTTCCATTTCAACGGGAAAAATATTACAGTTGGTAATGCCAATAACCAATTATTTGATCAAACCAAAATAACCGGTATCAATGCTAATTCTTTCTATATTTACACGCTTGTTTGGCGACAAAAAGAATTGATTTGGCTGGTTAATGACGTAGAAGTGTTCCGCACTTCAGCCAATCTACCAACCCAACCTCTATACATGGCTTTAAATTCCTTTATCTCCGAAAACCAACGCGGAGCACAAGGAACATTAGAAGTTGACTGGGTTAAAGTATATGCAAAACGCTAAGGGGCGTTTTGCATATTTTTCTTCTTATTGATTGATTAGTATTAAGCACAACACATGAAAAAACACATTTTAGTATTGTTTTTGTGCGGGATGGTTTTATCCGCAAAAGCATCTGTAGAATACCAATTTAGGCATTATTCTGTAAAAGACGGTTTATCACAAAACACTGTTATGGCTATACTACAAGACCACAAAGGCTTCATGTGGTTTGGCACGTGGGATGGCTTGAATAAGTTTGACGGAAACCAATTTACCATCTATAAATCATACCCCGGAGATAAAAGTGCTATCAGTACTAATCGTATTGACTTTCTTTACGAAGACAAAAATGAGTTTATTTGGATGCAAACCTATGATGGCAGTTACCATAGATTCGATCCAAGAACTGAAACTTTTCAAAGTCTTCCTAACAAAACTGAAATCCGTAGAGGGAAATACTGCTTTCTTGAAGCAAATGACCGCAAGATATGGATTGTAACAAATGATCAAGGCTTGATGTGCGTCACGTCCAATCCTAACAATGGACAAATGGACGTAAGCTTATATGAGAGTGAAGGGGATAAAGTAATCACTAATGACACTGTTTATTTTGTTATACAAGATGCAACAGGTTTAATATGGGTAGGTACTCAGAATGGGCTAAACTCCATTGACAGCACTAATAACATAAAATCTTACTTCCCAAATCAACAAGAAACTAAGAATTGTTTTTTAGTAGCTAAACAAACAGAAAATTGCATTTGGTTTGGTTCTCAAGATGGTGTCCTATGGCGTTACTCTTACGCAGATGAGAAGTTTGAACGCATATTTTTGGGCAAAGAAACTCAAATCACAGACCTTGCCATTATACACAATAGATACATCATTGCTACCACACAAAGTGAAGGCTTCTTTGTTTATGACACACACACTTCACAAATAAAGAATTTCTCGTCTTCTAATACATCAGCCATTACCTCCAACAATTTCTTCACAGTCACAGTTGACTCACATGGTGTAGCTTGGTTTGAAGGTCAACAATCCGGTATCTTACGTTATATTCCGGAAAGAGCTTCACTCAAACGATTTCAACCCAAAGTAGATGCCGTTCATCAGGTATCTGTACAAAGAAACCTGGTTATCTTTGAAGACGCCAATAATAGATTATGGATTAACCCACAAGGAGGAGGCTTCTCCTATTATGATAGAGAAGAAGATAAACTTCAACCCTTCTTCAATGAACCGGGAAGTAAAGATTGCAGATTTTCCAATGTAATTCACACTGCATTTGCTGACAAAGACAACAATCTATGGATTAGTACCTACAACAAGGGAATTGAGAAAATCATCAATATAGAAACACAATTCCACGAAATAAAAGTTGATAAAGTACAAAACACACTTACATCCAATGAAGTACGCGCCATAAAAGAGACCAGCGGAGGTATCATCTGGGTGGCTACTAAAGAAGGTGTTACACGCTGTTACGATGCACTCCTACAAGAGATTGGTACTTTGTACGAAAATGGTAAGGTGAGCAAGGGCTCTTTTAGTAAACATTTTTCCAAACTCGTGTACACCATTCACGAAGACACACAAAAGAGAATATGGTTAGGCACCAAAGGTGATGGCATATATCTGCTTACACCTCAATCTCACCTACCTAATCTATCTTACTCTATTCAACATTTTCAACACGACAAAAACAACCCTAAATCATTGTCCCACAACAATATCTATGATATCACAGAAGATAAGGAGGGTAACATTTGGATTGGCACATACGGAGGAGGATTAAATAAATTGCAAGGAGGAGACATAACAAACCCTAACTTCCTAAACTATAACAATGGATTAGAATTCTATCCTAAGGAAGTTGGTTCAAAAATACGTTGCTTGCTCTCCGACAACAATAACACATTGTGGGTTGGTACAACTGATGGTTTATTCCAGATTGAGCAAGAAAATAATGAATACTCTGTTTATCACAGTAAAAAAACACCGGGAAATCCGGCTTGCTTAGGCGACAACAACGTCCACTACCTATATCAGGATTCACACAACACCATTTGGATGGGTACATTCGGGGGTGGTTTAAACAAACTTATTAAGAAAGCCACCAAAGACTCTCCTGCTGAATTTAAAGCATACACAACTCATATAAATGGTTCTTACAATGACATAGTTCTATGTATAGTAGAAGATAAGTTTGGCAACCTATGGATGAGTTCTGAGAACACTATTTCTCGTTTTGATGCACAAAACGATATTTTCCAGAACTTCAATGTGCTGATTGGAAGTAGTGATGCTTATTTCTCAGAAGCTGCCGGCACATTGCTTTCTTCTGAAAAGATGTTATTTGGAAGCAACAAAGGACTCTATGAATTCAATCCACTCAAGGTATTAAGAAGTGACGATGTTCCCAATATTGAATTCACACGCTTCCAACTCTTTAATGAAGACTGTAAAATTGGCGAAGCAAACTCACCATTGACTAAGAGTATCGGCTTTACTTCTACAGTGGAACTAACACACAAACAATCCGTATTTAGCATTGAGTATGCCGCCTTAGACATGGCTAATCCCTCTCGCATCCAATATGCGTTTATATTAGACGGATTCGAGAAAAATTGGAACTATGTTCAACACCAAAGAAAAGCTACATATACCAATATTCCCAAAGGAACATATCATTTCAGGGTTAAATCAACTAATAAAGATGGAATCTGGGTCAATAATGACACTGCATTAACCATTATTGTACAACCGTCATTCTGGCAAACACCATTGGCCTACATTCTCTATATCATTGTATTAGTCATAATTCTATTTTCCTTCTATTACTTCAGCATGAAACTGAGTAAGAAGAATATGGAGGTTGAAATCGAAAAACAAGTCACTGACAACAAACTTAAATTCTTTACCAATATATCCCATGAATTACGCACACCACTCAGCTTGATTCTTGGTCCGGTAGAACATATACTAAAGAAAGAAAAAATTTCCGAAGAGGTCAAAGAAGAATTATTAGTTGTACAAAGTAACACCAATAGGATGTTGCGACTTGTCAATCAAATTTTAGATTTTAGAAAAATACAAAATAAAAAAATGCGTCTCAAGGTTCAGCCCACATTGTTAGACACGTTTGTGAAGACCATTTGCTCTAACTTTGAGAAAGAGGCAATCGAACGCAATATAGAATTCACTATCCAAAGTAATCTTACCAAAGAGTCTGTTTTGTGGATTGATCAAGACAAATTTGATATCATCCTATACAATTTATTGTCAAATGCCTTTAAGTTCACTCCTGATAACAAGCGAATAACCGTCATTGTTGAAGACATACACGAAACCATCCTCTTAAAAGTAAAGGACGAAGGAATTGGTATTTCTAAAGATCGCTATAGCACGGTTTTCAACCGATTTAATTCTACCGGAGAAGTACAGAGAATGGGCAATTTCATCATACAGAGTTCCGGCATTGGATTACACTTAGTAAAAGAATTGGTCGATTTGCACAATGGTATTATTGAAGTGGACAGCACAGAAAACGAAGGAACCATATTTACCATCTCCTTCAAGAAAGGCAACAAACATTTCGATCCGAACGAAGTGGACTTCATTGTTGGTGATGAGGCAGGTAAAATTGTAAAGGAAAATAAAGAACTTACCGAATTAAGTAATCACAACACCCTACATCTGCCATCACTTACTACCACAGCCAAACCACAGCTTACAATGTTAATTGTTGAAGACAATGTTGACATGCGTGAATTCTTACTCACCATCTTTAAAAATACCTACAAAACCATTGTGGCGGAGGATGGAAAAGAAGCCTTAGAGCTTGCTTTTGAAAATATACCTGACATCATTGTAACCGACTTGATGATGCCTCACATGGATGGTATAGAATTAACTGCTACTCTTAAGAAAGATGAACGCACCAATCATATTCCTATCATTCTACTCACAGCTAAATCTGCTGTTGAAAATCGATTAGAAGCTCTTCAAATCGGTGCAGACGATTACATCACAAAACCATTCTCACCTGTATATTTAGAAGCCAGAATTGAGAATCTGTTAGCGCAAAGACAAAAGATACAAGAACACTATCGTAAAGACCTACTAAAACTCAATCCTAAGAAGATAGAGAAAGAAGGAATTTCACCGGAAGAAGCATTCCTTGCCAAGTTGATGGACTTCATGGAACGCAACATGGATAATAACAATCTCTCCGTAGAGGATCTTGTATCAGAAATGGCACTTGGGCGAACTGTTTTCTTCAACAAGCTAAAAGGACTTACCGGTCTTTCTCCTGTAGAATTTATCCGTGAAATTCGTATTAAGCGAGCAGCACAACTTTTGGAAGATGACAGATACAATGTCACAGAGATAACATATATGGTGGGTATGAATGATTCGCGCTACTTTAGCAAATGTTTCAAGACGGCTTATGGTATTACTCCAAGTGAGTACAAACGTAATCTCAAAGCCCAACGAGAAGACAACAAATAACTCCTATAGACAAGTCAATATATTGCTCAAATAGTGCGTGATATACCTCTTTTATGAGGGTCTTTCTTCTCTGCAAGAAAGACTCTCTTTTATTTATCTACACTTGTATACGACTAAGTTCTTGCCTATTTCCGTCTGTTTCTCTACTTTTGTATTTCTGTATGAACAATAACAACCCTACAACGTTAATAAAGTATGAACGAACAATATATAATCCTCATATTAGGACTACTTCTCCCATTTCTGGGAACCGTATTAGGTTCAAGTTGCGTATTTTTATTTCGCAATTCCATTCCACCTCAATTACAAAAAATCATGCTGGGATTTGCTGCCGGCGTGATGGTAGCAGCAAGTGTATGGTCACTACTTATTCCTTCCATGCAGATGACCGAGTCCATGGGAACATGGTCTTTTCTCCCCGCTGCATTAGGAATGACCATAGGTATGCTATTTTTGTGGGGTATAGACCACATTCTCCCTCACCTTCATATAGGCAGTAGTCATCCGGAAGGCATGTCCAGTGGATTGAGCAAGCATGCAATGCTACTCATGGCTGTAACAATACATAACATCCCGGAAGGAATGGCGGTTGGCATTGTGTTAGCTAGTGCTCTCACCGGAGAAGTGAGTCTGAACATTGCTGCCGCACTAAGCATGTCCATTGGAATTGCCATTCAGAATTTCCCGGAAGGTGCTGTAGTTTCCTTGCCATTACGTAGCGAAGGTTTAAGTCGTCGTCGGGCGTTTAGTTTGGGTGTTTTATCTGGAATAGTCGAACCCATTGGTGCAATCATAGTTATCTTGCTTGCCCATTACATCACTCCCCTTGTACCCTATCTCTTGGCTTTTGCAGCCGGTGCCATGCTCTATGTCGTAGTAGAAGAACTCATTCCTGAATCTGCAGAAGGCAACCACTCTAATTTAGGAACAGTTGGCTTTGCTGTGGGTTTCATACTGATGATGTCGCTTGATGTAGCATTAGGTTAGATAGATTCTACGTACATTAAGCATGCTATTTGCTCCTTTTTTCGTACATTTGCAACGATAAGTCATTTATAGACTTTTTCACAACCACAAAAAATAAATATAGGTATAATAAAGATTATTTAGACTATGACAATTGATCAATTTAATTTTGCCGGTAAGAAGGCAATAGTTCGTGTTGACTTCAACGTCCCTTTAAATGAAAACGGACAAATTACCGATGACACCCGTATCCGTGGTGCTTTGCCTACCTTAAAGAAGATCCTTGCTGATGGAGGAAGTCTCATCATCATGTCTCACATGGGTAAACCCAAAGGTAAAGTTAATCCTAAGTATTCGTTAAGCCAAATCGTAGAAGCCGTTTCATCTTATTT
>CALGCU010000114.1 GCA_937886455.1 uncultured Bacteroidales bacterium
CAAAGAATGGTTAGATATTGAAATTAATGGAAAACCAACAGCAAAAGAAATGATTGAGCAAAATAAAAAAGCTCAATATGATGATAATGTTGCGTCAGGCGTAGCAAATGGTGGAAAATATGCTGGTACACCTATGAATGCTAAAGAATTAGCTGCAGTTTTAGAAAAAAATCCTAATTATCTTAAAGACATGTCAACTGAAATGTTAGAAGATTTATATGGTAAATTAACAAACACAAGCTTTATGGTGACTTCAAATATGACTAGAGCAGACCTTATTAAAGAGCTTACTAAATTGGCTAAAGATAATAAAGTTGAAACTCCATACGACCTCATGCCGGCTACAAATAAAATTGTCACGGAAGAGGAAATGGAAGACCTCCTATTCGCTAATAAAATTGTGAAACACTCAAAATCTAATGCAATCGTATTAGCGAAAAATAAACAACTTTGTGCAAGTGGGGTAGGACAAACATCAAGAGTCGATGCCCTTAAACAGGCCATAGCAAAAGCACAAACATTCAACTTTGACCTACAAGGAGCTGTAATGGCAAGTGACGCATTCTTCCCATTCCCGGATTGCGTGGAAATTGCATCTGAAGCGGGAATCACGGCTATCATTCAACCGGGAGGTTCTATAAATGACCAAAAATCAATTGATGAATGTAACAAAAGAAACATTGGAATGGTCACTACGGGAATACGACACTTCAAACACTAAAACTATACAATATCAAGATTATATAAAATAAAAATTATACTATGGGACTATTTTCTTTTTTCTCATTTACACAAGAAATCGCTATTGACCTTGGTACTGCAAACACCATCATCATTAGTGATGACAAAATTGTTGTGGATGAACCTTCTGTTGTCGCACTCGACAGTAAACACGACGACAAATTATTCGCTATTGGACGTAAAGCACGCTCAATGGAAGGACGTGGACACTCCGGAATAAAAACTGTACGCCCGCTTAGAGAAGGGGTTATCGCAGACTTCTATGCTTGCGAAATGATGATGAGAGGAATGATTGAACTCATCTATAAAAAACGCAAATTATTCACACCTACACTAAAAATGGTCATCTGCATACCATCAGGAAGTACAGAAGTGGAAATACGTGCTGTGCGCGACTCGGCTGAACATGCAGGTGGAAGAGAGGTGTATATGATATACGAACCAATGGCAGCTGCTATCGGGATCGGTATTGATGTGGAAGCACCTAAAGGATGTATGATTGTGGATATCGGAGGTGGTACAACAGAAATTGCCGTCATCTCATTGGGTGGTATCGTATCCAACAAATCAATCAAAATTGCTGGTAATGACTTCAATGATGATATTGTTGACTACATGGGAAGAATGCACAATATGAGAGTCGGAATACCAACGGCTGAACAAATCAAAATCAATGTGGGATCTGCACTTACAAACCTTGAGGAAGCACCCGAAGACTACGTCGTGACAGGCCCTAACCGAATGACATCGCTACCTATGGAAGTGCCTGTGTCCTACCAGGAAATTGCTCACTGCTTGGAAAAATCTGTGGCAAAAATCGAAAATGCCATCTTGAGCGCATTGGAACAAACACCCGCTGAATTATACACGGATATAGTAGAAAAAGGTATCTACTTGGCTGGGGGTGGAGCCCTATTGAGAGGATTGGATAAACGTCTCACCGACAAATTCAATATCCCATTCCATGTGGCTGAAGACCCATTACACGCAGTCGCTCGAGGAACAGGAATCGCATTAAAGAATGTAGACAACTATTCATTCTTAATCCGATAAATAAAACAAAAACAACATCAAAAAAATCAACATAAAGGGTAGTGTATATACTGCACTACCCCTTTTCTATCAAACAATAGCGATATTTACAAGCACTTCTCTTACCAACCCTGCTTGAACAAACACCGTCTACACGCAAGTCCTCAAAGCCTATTGGTAGATTATTCTGAAATAATCTTAATAATAAATATCAAACGTAGGGCTTGGAATTTGAAAAAGTAGTCTCAACCGCATAAATGCAGTGGTTGAGACTCACTTTTATATGATTATAAACTTTTACCGGACACCAATAATAAAAAACACGACCAACATAAACTCATAGAACTCATGTTAAGTGACAACATCGAAAAACTCTATTTTGCAGAGTTATATACACCCCTGTATTGCCGTTTCCCTTTAGTAAATCTACCATACTGAATGGCATTCACAGGGCAGATATGAAAGCAAGCTAAACACTGCGTACAATGGTCGCTCCACTCTGGTCGTCCATCTTTCAATGTGATGTTATGAACAGGGCAAGTCTGCTCGCAAAGATGACATGAAAGGCAAGAATCTGTAGTGAAAAATGGCTCTGCACTAAGTTGATATTTATTAAAACTGGTGCCTATCACATAACTCTTAAAACGTGCAAAAGGACCTTCATGGCAATCAAATGCAATTTGCTTCGCTTTTAATGCTTCTATTATCTGTGGCAACCGCTCTTGGGCTGAAGAAATCTTCTTGCTCGCTACATCGTCTGAATCAATCCCAAAGCCGGGGAATGATACATAGGTGTTAGGCATCACCACCGAATAACCCGCATCACATTGCCAACCACGAGCATTCATAGCCTCACGAAAAATATCTGCTGTTTTGCCCGCCTCTGAACCGCAAGTACACACAAAATACACATACGTAGGAACACTCATGCGCAGGCGATGAATAAAATCCATCACCAACTTCGGAGGAGCCCATGAATATACAGGAAAAACAAAACCTACTCGTTCATCGGGTTGAAGTTCATAATACTCATCTGAATAATCTGCAATCTTCACTAAATGATCGCCCAATTCCTCTGCTAACTGACTTGCCACCCAGGCTGAATTACCCACTCCGGAAAAATAAAAAATCATATCGTTTTTTCTTGTAATTATATTCTCTGTTCATAAGCACTAAACTTATGAAATTTATTGACCGTAAAACTACAAAAACTCTCAAAATATCCAAAGAAAACTACAATAAAAGTGCTTCCATAGTAATAATTGCTCAAAATATTGTACTTTTAGCCATTTTCTTGCTCATTCTAAAAAATCTTATCATATTTGCCACATTTACTAATCTAATCACTAACTCTTACAAACATGCCAACACATCATTGCCTATGCGATACAACTTATCCTGTGGCATACTATCAAGAGATAGGAAAATATCATTGGTCATAAATACATATAATTTGGTCGTAAATTAGTCAAATTTACCTATTTGTGCAAATGTATGAGTACTATTTACAACAAACAAGGACAATCACACACACTCCGAGCACTCAGAGAGCATCACTACCCACATACTAAAAAACACTTATCAAACACACGACATCCCCGTTACCATACCGTTACCATTAGAAAGGAATAAGATACAAAACAGATACCAACTAGATAGGAACTAGATAGGAACTAGATAGGAACTAGGTAGGAACTAGATACCAACTAGATACCAACTAGATAGGAATGTAAACCACTAAATATACATCCTACAACTACATTTTCTACTACTCAACTCACAATCTTTTACCCTTCTGGTTACTGATTTATAAAAGTGTGTATTTCCCTAATATAAGTTAGTAATAAACTCTTATTTCAATGTAAAATCGTACATATTGCTCAATTCTTTCCACATTTTGCTCTTTCAATAAAACTACATGATGAGTACTTTTGCAAACATATATTTATAAAATATGAATTATGAAAAAGTTTGGATTTTTTCTTTTAAAAAACAATGCTCATTTAATGACTTCTTGTTTTTTAGGCTGGTTAATATGGGCAGTATGTAATTGGAACAACATAGAGTTGGTGCAGAAGATAACTTTAGGTATATATGCTTTTCTCATTGTGCACGAATATGAGGAAGCATACAAGGATCGTTTCCTGGAACTGATGGCTGGACGATTGATGAAAATCAACTACAAAGCGCTAACACCGGGCTTAACACACCTATCGCAGGCTATCTATATCACAACAATTTTCTCGCTGGCTTTGCTATTCCCTACACAATTATGGCTCACATTTGGAGTGATTATCTTGGCTATTTTTGAGGGATATGTACACAATATGGGTATCTTTCTTT
>CALGCU010000115.1 GCA_937886455.1 uncultured Bacteroidales bacterium
ATAAGAGTGTAACTGAAAATACACGTGTTTCTTATCCAATCTATCATATTAACAACATCGTTAAACCTGTTTCTAAAGGACCTCACGCTAAACAAGTTATCTTCTTGTCTGCTGATGCCTTTGGTGTGTTACCTCCGGTTTCAATTCTTACTCCAGAACAAACTCAATACTACTTCCTTTCTGGATTTACTGCAAAATTAGCAGGTACAGAACGTGGTATTACAGAACCTACTCCTACTTTCTCTGCTTGCTTTGGAGCAGCGTTCTTGAGCTTACACCCAACTAAATATGGTGAAGAGTTGGTGAAGAAAATGGAAATGACTGGTGCAAAAGCATACTTGGTGAACACCGGATGGAATGGTACAGGAAAACGTATTTCAATCAAAGATACACGTGGTATCATTGATGCAATCTTAGATGGTTCTATCAATGAAGCTCCAACTAAGAAGATTCCTTATTTTGACTTTGAAGTACCAACCGCACTTCCAGGTGTAGATCCTAATATCTTGGATCCACGTGATACATACGCTTGTGCATGTCAATGGGAAGAAAAAGCAAAAGACTTAGCGGCTCGTTTCATTAAGAACTTTGATAAGTTCACTGGAAATGAAGCTGGTAAAGCACTTGTTGTTGCAGGACCACAATTGTAATAACAGAATATTCTCATAAATGAGATACAAAAAAGATGGGGTAGTGTTACCCCGTCTTTTTTGTTTATTCGCATAGTGTCGTTGGTCCTCATTAAGTAGCTCCTCTGCTACATCCATCGCATCTTGATAGGTCATGTCAAGATTCATTCTTGTGCCTTGTCGGTTCAAGAACTCTTCATGTTCCTTTTGCGCCATTACATTGCGCTCTTGCTTTCATGCGTTCACACACTGAATGTACTCGCCAATAGTCTCTCCGGGATTATAAGCAGTAACATCTGACCAAGTGTTACCGCCAATGATAAGTCTTTAATAGAATTATTAATTTCTCAGCCAATAACAACTCAAAGCATTGAAACGGTTATGAACATAACCTTCAAAAGTATCTTCTTGACGAAGGTAGCAAAAAATGAGTAATATATGTGACGTCGCATGAATGGATTTTGCAACAAATGTTTCTTTTGGTTTGTTTTTATAAATAAGTGTTGCATGTGGGTTTTCGTCTTTTATTCTAAATGTTATGCATTATGTTTATAAATCATAGCGAATATATTGAAACATTGCGGCTATACATTTGCAACTATTTCTGATTTACATTAACTTTGCGTATTTAATTGTTTTTGCTTAATATGAGGCGTTTTATCATCTACATAGTACTCTTATTTTTTATTGGCTTTACTGCATGCCATACTACTAAGTATGTTCCGGAAGGGAAGTACTTGTTGGATAAAGTTGCTATTAAGTCGGATGTAAAGACTATTCCCAAGAGCGAATTCAAGAGTTATCTTCGTCAAACGCCTAATGCCTCTATTTTGGGATTTTGGAAACTTCAATTAGATATCTATAATCTCTCTAAGCCAGATACGAGTAAGTGGATTAATCGTTCTTTACGAAAGATAGGTGATGCTCCAGAGATTTATAACCCTAATCTGACAGATATGTCACTTTATCAGATAAGGCGTTTTCTGAATAATAAGGGTTATTTTGATGCTGAAGTATCTTCAGGCATGCGTGTGAAGAAGCGAAAGGCTAAGGTTACATATACTATTAAAGGGAATCCTCCTTATATTCTTAACGATTATCAAATAGACCTTCAGCATGATGATTTACAAAGTATAGCCTCAGATACTACAGTGTCGCTTATCAAACGAGGAATGTTGTTTGATAGTAATGTTTTGGATGCAGAGCGAGCACGTATTACGACCCATATGAAGAATCTTGGTTTTTATTTCTTTGAAAAAGATTATCTGGCTTATGTTGCTGATAGTGCATTGGGTAGTAATAGTGTCAATTTACGTTTACAATTGAGTAATAACGTGCTTCATGCACCAGACTCTGTGAAAGAGAAATTGTTTACCAAGTGTAAGATTAAATCGGTTTCTATCCATACGGATTATGATCCTTTGCAATGGAATAACTCTCGTATGCGTACGTTAGACACTTTACGCAGAGATGACTATCTCATTTCATATGGTAAAAAACGTAATTTTCGTCCTCAAGCACTCATTAGTAATTGTCTCATTATACCGGGTCAATTTTATAGTGCAAAGACTGTTGAACAAACTTATGTAAACTTTAATGCATTGTCAGCCATTAAGTATGTGAACATTCTTTTTAGGGAAGTGGAACCGGGTTGGTTACATTGTGTAATAGTGACTACACCCGCAAAGACACAGTCTTTTTCTGTAGAGGGTGAGGGTACTTATTCTGCCGGTGATATTGGGATTGCCGGTACGTTAGGTTATCAACATAATAATCTTTTTCGTGGTTCGGAACAACTTTCCATAGAGGGTAGAGCTGCTTATGAATGGCGTAAAGTGGGTGGTAATGCCATAGAAGTAGGTGCTGACGCTTCGCTCACGTTCCCTTCTTTTTTAATTCCATTCAGCAGTAAAGAATTCCGAAAGAGGGATAACGCAAAAACCAATATTAATATTTCTTACAATTTCCAAAATCGTCCATTAGAATATTCTCGTACTATTGCCAGTGCCGGTATAAACTATTCTTGGTATAGAAATCCGTCATTACGTCACTCTTTTGATTTTGTAGACTTTAGTTATGTTTATTTGCCCTGGATATCAGATGAGTTCAAGAATTATTTTCTTAACAATCATTCTGTGTTGAAGTATAGTTATGAGGACCACTTTATCATGCGTTGGGCTTATAATGGTTCGTATTCTACTTATAACGAGCGACACCCGCTTAAAAATTATGTATCTATGCGTTATGGTGTAGAAACAGCGGGTAATTTGCTTTATGGAATTAATCATCTATTTAAGATGAAACCATCTGAGGATGGCTCTTACAAGGTGTTTAATATTCGTTATTCTCAGTATGCTAAAGCGGATTTTGATATTGCGTTTCATCAGATAATTGATGAGAATAATCGTTTTGTGTATCATGCTTCTCTTGGTGTGGGTGTTCCTTATGGTAATGCGGCTTCACTTCCTTTTGAGAAGCGTTATTATAGTGGTGGTGCTAATAGTGTGAGAGGTTGGAGTGTACGTACTCTTGGTCCGGGCACATTTAAGACAGAGGATACTCGTATCGATTTTAATAATCAGTCGGGTGATATAAAGCTTGATTTGAATATGGAGTATCGTGTCAAGATGGTGTCTGTGTTAGAGGGTGCTATATTCTTGGATGCGGGTAATATATGGACTATTAGAGAGTATGAGACACAACCTGGTGGTGCTTTTCGTTTTGACTCATTCTATAAGCAGATTGCAGTAGCATATGGTGTAGGTCTTCGTTTGAATCTGTCATTCTTTATATTGCGTTTAGATTTTGGGGTGAAATTGCATGATCCTGCATTAGTTGAAGAGCAACGTTGGCGTATTAAGCCGACGTGGAAAGACGACATGGCATTTCACTTTGCCATTGGTTATCCATTTTAATAAGATAGACATTATGCTTAAGCCTTATATGATACCCCATGTGTTGGAGTGTGGTTGTGATGAAGCCGGCAGAGGTTGTCTTGCCGGTCCGGTCTTTGCTGCAGCTGTTATTCTACCTTCAGATTTTAACAATGAAATTTTGAATGATTCCAAGCAACTTTCCGAGACGCAACGTTATGCACTACGTCCTCTAATAGAACAGGCTGCTGTGGGGCGGGCTGTGGGAGTTGTTTCAGCAGAAGAGATAGACCAAATTAATATCCTTAATGCTTCTATATTGGCTATGCATCGTGCTATAGGTAAGTTGACTCCACAACCAGAACATATCCTTGTAGATGGCAATCGATTTAAACCATACGAGTTTATTCCTTATCGAACAGTGGTGAAAGGTGATGCTACCTATATGTCTATTGCCGCCGCTTCTGTTTTAGCGAAGACTTATCGTGATGATTATATGAATGTCATCGCAAAGGATTATCCTCAATATGATTGGTTGTCTAATAAAGGTTATCCCACTAAGCATCATCGGCAAATGATAGCTGAATATGGTGTGAGTCCTCATCATCGTCTCACTTTTCGTATGAAATAATCTTCTGTATTTGGATATGAAGATAGTATGGTTTGATTTGAATAGTTCTTATGCTCATAGCTCTCTTGCTTTGCCAGCTCTTCATGCCCAAGTTAGGAATGAATCTTGGGAGTGGGGTGTGGTCTCCGCTACCATCAATGAACAAGTAGATGAGATGGTGAAGGATATTTGTGTTCAACATCCCGATGTTGTAGCTTCGACCTTATGGTTGTTTAATCATGAGGTGATGTTGCATGTGATGTCACGTGTGAAAGTACTTTTGCCTTCCTGTAAAATTATCTTGGGTGGTCCTGAGTTTTTGGGTGATAATGAGTCTTTTTTGCGTAAGAATAGTTTTGTTGATTGTGTGTTTAGGGGTGAGGGAGAAGAGATGTTTCCTCAATGGCTGGATGTGTGGAATCAAGTAGAGTGGTGGGATAAGATAGATGGGTTGTGTTATTTGTATGCTGATGTTTATAAGGATAATGGTTTAGCGCGTGTAGTTGATTTTGTGGGTTTGTGTCCTCCCGAAGATAGTTCCTTTTTTAATTGGGACAAACCCTTTGTTCAATTGGAAACCACACGAGGTTGCTTTAATACATGTGCTTTCTGTGTGAGTGGTGGTGAAGACCCAGTGCGTTCTTTGCCCATGTCTGAGATAAGAAGGCGTGTGGAGGTGGTGTGTGAACATGGCATCCATGATGTGAGGTTGTTAGATCGTACATTTAACTTTCATGCCGGAAGGGCTGTCGCATTATTAGAACTCTTTGCTGAATATGCGGGTCGGATGCGTTTTCATCTTGAGATACATCCAGCATTTCTTACTCCCACGCTCCGTGCTTTACTTATGCGAATGCCGAAAGGATTACTTCATTTAGAAGCTGGTATTCAGAGTCTTCGTGAAGGAGTGTTAGTTCATTCCCATCGTAAAGGTGGATTACAGGCGGCTTTAGATGGTTTACGTTTTTTGTCCGGCCTAAGCAATGTGGTGACGCATGCTGACTTGATTGCCGGCCTACCCGGTTATGGTGTTGAGGCAATGAAGGAGGATGTGATAGAATTGGCTCGTTATGGCGTTGGAGAAATCCAATTGGAGTCATTGAAAGTGTTGCCCGGTACTGAGATGCGTCGTCGTGCAGATGAGTGGGGTTTGTTGTATGCTCCTTATCCTCCGTATGAGGTGTTGCAGACCCTTGACATCAGTATGGATGAGTTGCGTTTTTCTCATCGTATTTCCCGTATGTTAGATGGATATTATAATGCTCCAGCCTGGAGGGAGATAACTCGTCGCTTGTTGATAAGTTATCCCGGCTTCTTAGATTGCTTTGTCTCCTATCTTACAGAACATTCCCTTATTGAACAGCCAATGGGTATAGAGAAGCGTGGTGTTGTGTTATATGAATTCTGTGAGTTATATTATCCATTAGAAAAACAGGCAGTCACAATGGCTTGGATAGAAGCCGGAATGTCGCTCAAGAAATCTCCTGCAGCTTTGGTGTTGACTAAACATCTTGTACCCCCAGAAGAGTGGGAGGAAGTGTATTATTCACATAGTGAAGGTAAATTACGTTGGTGTTTTTTGCCAACAGATGAGGAACAACAACACGGATATTGGTATGGTTGGGAGACGGATAAACAGAATATTTACCCAGTGTTTAAGGGGAGAATTTAGTGTGTGTGATAAAATATGGTTTAATTCAACAATTCTTCTTACTTTTGTGTTTTAGTCAATATAATACTAACTCGCTTAATCCTAATTATCATGAAAAGAAATTTGTTTTCATTGTTTAGTGCGTTATTGATGTGTTTTTGTTTTGTGGCTTGTAATGTGTCACAAGAACAACAAGGGCTCAGTACAGAACGTTTTGAATTAACAGAAGTGACCTGTTTGAAGGAAGGTGTGACTGATAGTATGCACTTGCATGTGGTGGTGAATTATCCTACAGAGATAGACGGGGTGAGTGCTGAAGCATTACGGAATATACAATCTTCCTTGATTAAACATTCTTTGGGTGAAGATTATTTGCAATATGCTTCTGTGAATGAGATGTTGGTTTACTTTGCAGAAGATGTACTTAATGAGTATCGTCGGGATAATCTTCCTTTATATGAAGAGATGAGTGAGGATGAGGATTTTTCAATGAATTTGAGTAACGAGCATTTTCTTGTGGTAGGTCCAATGACTGATGAGGGTGGTGTTCTTTCTTTTTCGGTAGAACGTTATCTTTATTTGGGTGGTGCACATGGTATCAATAATCGTATTTTTCTAAATTTTGATAAGCAAACCGGTCGTGTGTTGAGTGAGCAAGATGTATTTGTGGATGGAGCTACAGAAGCATTGACACATTTGTTGTTGTTAAATCTTGTTCGTCAGAATGATGATTTGTCGCTGATATCAGATGTTGAGTCATCGGATTATGAGAAGGAATCTATTCGTCCGAATGGTAATTTTTATTTTGCTCCGGAAGGTGTGGTGTATATCTTTAATCCTTATGAGATAGGGCCGTATTCTTTAGGTGAAACGAATATCTGTATTCCTGTTGAGGAGATTAAACCTTATGTTAAGGCGGAGTGGAATCTTTATGTTGTTAAGTAGCAGTCTTAATCAGGTGTTTCATATAGTTGAGTAGGGTGTAGATATGTCGGACTTATTGGATGGTTTGGGCTTGTCGTACAATGGTTGATAGAATCATTTGTTAAGGAATGAAATAATCAGATAGTTAATTGCGGACACGGCATACCGGCACGCCATTTACATACATGGAGTTTAAACTATAATTACATTCCTATCTGTTGGGTATCTAATTCCTATCTAATGGTAACGGTGATGATAGGACGGGCGGAGCCCTATAGGACGCTCACTATGTGAGC
>CALGCU010000116.1 GCA_937886455.1 uncultured Bacteroidales bacterium
CTTAGTCCTTCTGTATATGATCTTCTACTATGGACTTATTCCGGGATTAATCGCTGATATCGCACTCTTTGCTAACGTATTCTTCTTGATGGGTATCTTAGCATCATTCTCTGCTGTACTTACATTACCGGGTATCGCGGGTATCGTTCTTACTTTGGGTATGGCAGTTGACGCTAACGTACTTATATATGAACGTGTGCGCGAGGAAATGGCTGCTGGTAAAAACATGAGAAAAGCTATCGGAGATGGTTTTGGTAATGCTATCTCAGCTATCGTCGATGCCAACTTAACTACATTAATCACAGGTATTATTTTAGCTATCTTCGGTACTGGTCCTATCAAAGGCTTCGCAGTAACATTGATTATTGGTATCGTTACATCATTCGTCACTGCAGTGTTCATCACACGCTTGCTCTTGGATATGTATGCACGTCGCGAAAATGCAAAAACGCTACAATTTACTACTAACTTCACGAAGAAATGGTTCCGTAATCTCAATATCAACTTTATTGAAACACGTAAAATTGGATATATCATCTCTGGAACATTGATAGTCATTGCTCTATGTGGATTGATTTTCCAAGGACTTAACTATGGAGTTGACTTCAGTGGAGGTCGTAACTATGTAGTACGCTTCGACCAATCTGTAGAAACGGAAGATGTTCGCGAATTATTGGAAGATGCATTTGATGGTGCCGGAGTAAAAGTTATCTCTATTGGTACTGACAACCAAGTGCGTATCTCTACGAAATATCGCATTCAAGAAACGGGTGATCAAGTTGACCGCGAAATTATTACCGTACTTTATGAAAACTTGAAGCCTATGTTGGCTGATGGATGGACACTGGAACAATTTGAAAACGAAAGCATACTTAGCTCACAAAAGGTCGGACCTTCTATCGCTGATGACATCAAAACATCTGCTGTATGGGCTATCTTGTTTGCAATGCTCGCTATATTCCTTTACATCTTTATCCGATTCAGAGACTTCGCATTCTCTGTGGGTACTTTAGTAGCACTCGCACACGACGTACTCATCATCATGGGTATATATGCATTGGTATGGCCAATCATGCCGTTCTCACTCGAAATTGACCAAGCATTTATTGCGGCTATCTTGACCATTATCGGTTACTCTGTAAACGACACCGTGGTTATCTTTGACCGTGTACGCGAAAATGTGGGACTCTATCCTAAACGTGACAAAAAATCAATCATCAATGAATCATTGAACGTCACATTAAGCCGTACCTTCTCTACTTCAATGAGTACTGGAGTTACTGTATTGGCTATCTTCTGCTTCGGTGGAGAAACTATACGTGGATTTATTTTCGCTATGTTACTTGGAGTTATCCTTGGTACATACTCTACACTCTATGTCGCTGTGCCTGTTGCATACGACGTAATGAATAGAAAAAGAAAAAAAGCTGTAGAAGCATAAAAATAAAAATTCACTAAGATTACATAGGAAAAGAGTTTTTTGTAAAAGCAAGAAGGAGGTGTGCCGACAAGCACACCTCCTTTGTTTTATAGAAACAATCGAACAGAACACAGAATGTTTGCTTTTTTATTTCTATTGCATTATCTTTGCAAGGAATAAGCAAAAAAAATCTTTAAACAATATATAAATCTGAGGAATAAACAATGTGCCTCGAAGCACATGGATATAATACCTATAAGTGTCTAAAGCATGAAAAGAATCAAAATTCACAAAGAGGGATACCTAATCTTGATGATGGTAACCCTGCTCATCTTCCTTATCAATGTATTGGTGTATATACGCTTCTCGGGAGTTGTGCTCGCAATCAATGTAGCTGTATCGGCACTACTACTGGCGTTTGTAGCTTATTTCTTCCGCAACCCGGCAAGAATGTCTGAAATTGAAGACCCTTCTCTGGTTATCGCACCGGCTGACGGAACGGTTGTGGTTATTGAACCGGTAGAAGAAACTGAATACTTTGGAGACAAAAGAATGCAAATATCTATTTTTATGTCACCACTAAATGTGCATGCCAATTGGTACCCAATATCCGGAATGGTAAAAAAAGCACTACACCACAAAGGAAATCATAAGATGGCATTCCTACCTAAATCCAGTATAGAAAACGAAAGATCTACTGTGGTCATTGAATCGGAAGGAAAAACTCAAATTCTTACAAGACAAATTGCGGGCGCATTGGCAAGGAGAATTGTCACCTATGCTCACGAAGGAAAAGCCTGTCACATCAACGAACACATGGGATTCATCAAGTTCGGTTCGAGAGTGGATTTATTCTTGCCTATGGATGCTGAAATCTTTGTGACTATTGGCGAAAAAACAACGGGAAACGAAACAATCATTGCAAGACTTAACGAATAATAATATAATATATGGAAAACATTCATGAACTCTTGGGACAATTCTCTTATGACTTTACCGATGAAATGGTAAAAAAGGAAGTGGAGAAAATAGTGCAAAATCACACGGCTGAAAACGACAATACCGAAGTATATAAGCAATGTCTAAACCAAATTGACCTCACTACATTGAGTAGTGATGACACGGTACTGAAGGTGGCTACTATGACTCAAAAGGTCAATGATTTCAAAAATCACTTCCCACATCTGCCTAACGTGGCGGCTATATGTGTATACCCGGCAATGGTACCGGTGGTGAAACAACATTTAACTGAAAACATTGGAATCGCATCTGTTGCTGCTGGATTCCCGGCTTCACAAACATATATTGAAGTAAAGGTAGCTGAAACGGCTATGGCGGTTATGGAAGGTGCTACTGAAATTGATGTGGTAATCTCAATAGGTAAATTCCTCGAAGAAGACTACCAAACGGTATATGATGAACTATGTGAACTTAGAGCAGCTTCCCGCACTGCACACCTGAAAGTAATTCTCGAAACGGGTATGTTGCAATCAATGGCTAATGTAAAGAAAGCGTCTATTATTGCTATGGCAGCAGGGGCTGACTTTATCAAAACATCTACTGGAAAAACTCCAGTTTCCGCTACACCTGAAGCTACATGGACAATGTGTCAAGCAATTAAGGAGTGGAAAGAAAAAACAGGAAAAATCATTGGATATAAACCGGCGGGTGGCATTGCTACAACGCAAGAGGCTGTGACTCATTACACCATTGTTAAATCAATCTTGGGCAATGAATGGCTGAACAATAAATTGTTTAGATTTGGAGCAAGCAGATTGGCCAATAACTTACTATCGTCTATCGAAGGAAAGGAAATAAAGTATTTCTAATTTGAAATAAACGACGCAAACTTATTATCACACTAACCTAAAAATCTTTTGATATTAAAACACCAAGAATATGAATAGGATTGTTTCTAAGGAGTACTTCTCTCCAAAAGTTGTCAAAATTGAAGTGGAAGCACCACTTATTGCACGTTCAAGAAAAGCCGGACACTTTGTAATTGTCAGAGTAGGTGAGAAAGGTGAACGTATGCCTTTGACTATTGCGGCAGCTGACACAAATAAAGGTACTATTACCTTAGTCGTACAACAAATGGGAGTATCTTCTACTAAGTTGTGCCAACTGAATGTAGGAGACGAAATCACAGACTTAGTCGGACCGCTCGGAAAAGCAACTCACATTGAAAAATTCGGAACGGTAGTATGTGCTTGTGGTGGAGTGGGGGCTGCTCCTATGTTGCCTATTGTTGAAGCACTCAAGAAAGCAGGAAATAAGGTAATCACAGTGTTAGCGGCAAGAACAAAAGAACTCATCATTCTTGAAGAACAATTAAGTGAGTTCTCTGATGAACTGAAAATAATGACGGACGATGGATCCTATGGAGAACAAGGACTAATCACAAAAGGGGTTGAGGAGATTATTCAACGTGAACAAGTGGACAAATGTGTCACTATTGGACCTGCCATTATGATGAAGTTTGTAGCTGAACTTACAAAGAAATATAATGTACCTACAGAAGCAAGTCTTAACACCATCATGGTGGACGGAACAGGTATGTGTGGCGCATGCCGTATCACAGTGGGAGGAAAAACAAAATTTGTTTGCGTGGATGGACCTGAATTTGATGCGCATCAAGTGGACTTCAATGAAATGCTACTACGCTTAGGTGGATATAAAGAGGAAGAATTGGAAGCAAAAGAACATTTTGAACACGAACATCACACGACTCAAGAGGACATGGGAAGAGACGCTGAGTGGAGAGTAGAACTCCGCAAAGCAATGAAGCCTAAGGAACGCACCGAGATTGAACGTGTCAAGATGAATGAGCTTGATCCGAAATATCGTATTACTTGCAATGAAGAAGTAAACCAAGGACTCACAGAGGAACAAGCTCTATTGGAAGCTAAACGTTGTTTAGACTGTGCTAATCCTACGTGTATGCAAGGATGTCCGGTGGGTATCAATATACCTACATTCATTAAAAATGTAGAACGTGGACACTATCTTGAAGCGTCTCAGGTCATCAAACAAAGTTCCACACTGCCTGCTGTCTGTGGACGTGTATGCCCGCAGGAAAAACAATGTGAAAGTCAATGTATGCATCTTAAAATGGGTAAAAAGCCTGTTGCTATTGGTTATCTTGAACGTTTCGTGGCTGACTATGAAAGAGAAAGTGGCCAAATGACTATTCCTACAGTGGCTAAGCCTAATGGTAAGAAAGTGGCAGTTGTAGGATCAGGTCCTGCAGGATACACAGCAGGTATATACACTGGTAGAGCAGATTTGAACCCAGTATTGTACGAAGGTCGTCAACCCGGTGGTCAACTAACTATCACCACCGAAATAGAAAATTTCCCAGGCTATCCAAGTGGGGTGTCGGGAAACGAAATGATGGAAGATTTAAAGCGACAAGCACAACGCTTTGGTACTGATGTGCGTCAAGGCAATATTGAGAGTGTGGATTTTTCGAAACGTCCGTTTACCCTTGTTGATGATAGTGGCAACACTATTCTTGCTGATAGCGTTATAGTGGCTACAGGGGCTTCGGCTCGTTGGTTGGGCTTAGATAGCGAAAAACAATTTTTCGGTATGGGAGTATCGGCGTGTGCCACATGTGATGGATTTTTCTATCGTGGACAAGACGGTGCCGTTGTAGGTGGTGGCGACACTGCTTGCGA
>CALGCU010000117.1 GCA_937886455.1 uncultured Bacteroidales bacterium
ATAACATTCTTCGGCTGTTTGAGGCAGAAGTTTTGATTTGCCAACAACTCCCCATGCTTCTGCATTCATATACATCTTAGCCAATACCATCCAACCTACATATTTGTTCACGCGTGAATAAACTTTAATTTCACTTGCTTGAGGCACATATGTAAGTAAGTCGTTCATTACTGAGTCGCAGATTTCGTGACGAAGACCTTGTTTGGCTTGATAACCATCTTCACCCAATTGAGATACAAATTGTACATTACCAAAGTTGTCAATCATCAAATAGTGATACCATGCACGCAAGATGTAAAGTTCAGCCATGTCAGCAGGACGTTTTTCGTCTAAACCGATAGAACGCATCCACTTCATCATAGAATTACATTTTGACACTCCGCGATAAGCAAATGCCCATGCATTATTAGCTGATTGTCCACCTTTAGAAATCTCACGTGTCTTAGAAGTCCAACGGTGATTGTGAAGTTCCCAGAATACACCGCCGTCATACCAGTCACCGGCAAAACGAGTTGGTACAACACACTCGTCTGTGGTGTTTTCTTGTAAAGACCAGAATCCTTCACGGTATGCATAACCATACTCGCGTTGAAGATTTACATATACGTCACCCAACTTTGCGTCAAAAGCACTCTCGCTGTTTTCAAAGCTTTCGCGGTCATATTCGCCGTAAATCTCAGGATCCAAATTACAAGCTGAGAAAGCAAAGAGCATTCCTATGCTTGCCAATAAAAATACTGATTTTTTAATTGTATGTATCATATTATTTCTTTTTTATTTTAATGGATTGATGATTAGAATGCCAAGTTCACACCAAACATAAAGGTGCGTGGAATAGGATAATAATCTACACCTTCAATACCGGGTTCAAGACCACTCATGTTCACTGTTTCTGGGTCTACACCTGAGTAGTTAGAGAACGTAGCTAAGTTTTGTCCGGTTACGTAGATGCGGGCACGGCTCAAATAAGGTTTAACATTTTCAGGTATTTCAAAGGTATAACCGATAGTTACGTCACCTAATTTTGCATATGTTCCGCTCTCTAAATAGTAGTCAGTCATTTGTTTTGGAGGTGTAATTCCATTGTCCGGACTCTTAATCATGTTACCGGTAGCCATTGATGATTGATTACCATAAGCCAAACGTTTTTGATTTAACAACTTACCTCCAAATGCACCACGGAAGTTGAATGAGAAGTCAACACCATAGAAAGCCATGCTTGAACTCAAGCCCCAAGTAAGCACTGGAAGTGCATTACCAAGCACTTGTTTGTCTTTGTTCTTCAATTGCGTGAACTTCTTTTCAATACCATTGGCATCATAGCCATAGAATGTTCCATCTTCACCAATACGAGAGAACTTATAGCCGTAGAAGTTACCAACTGATTCTCCTTCTTCCAAAATCTGGAAGTTAACTGATGTCCATCCTGTACTACCATCGCCAATTACACCACGTTGTTTGTCAGCTTCTGGGAAAACAAATTCATCATTACCCAATGAAAGCACTTTGTTTTTGTTGTGAGCCAAAGTTAATCCCAAGTTCCATGTAAAGTTCTTATGGTCAATAGCAAGACCATTTAATGCGATTTCAACACCTTGGTTTTGCAATGAACCTAAGTTCAATAACATTTTGCCTGCCTCATATTTAGCAGCATCTACCGGATAGTCATAGAGCAAGTCTCTTGTAGTACGGTTGTAGTAATCAATAGCACCACTCAAACGTCCTTTCAAGAATGAGAAGTCCACACCAACGTTAATCTCGTGTTTGGTTTCCCATTTCAAATTAGGATTAGGTACTGTGCTGAGTGACCATGTTGCCACCTTGTTGTCACCAAAATATGCATAGTCTTCGTTCTTACTCATACGACCAATCCAAGGATAGCAGTCGCCTGGCATGTTACCGGTTACACCATAACCTGCACGAAGTTTTAAGTCTTCTACAACATCTTGGTCACGCATGAATGTTTCACGAGTAATCAACCAGCTGGCACTTACTGCAGGGAAGTATCCCCAACGATTGTTAGCACCAAACTTAGAAGATCCTTCAGCACGAAGGCTGGCATTCAAGAAATAACGTTGAGCATAGTTGTAGTTTACACGAGCAAAGGCAGATGCCAATTTCCAACCTTCTTTCCATGAAGATACATAGATGTTATCTTTCAAACCTCCATTTGTCAGGTTGTTAAGACCTTCACCAAGTCCCATGTTGTTATACAAGAAGTCGTCTGTTGGGAATGCTGTGTTGCCACCTTTAAATTCTTCACGAACGAAATCTTGATAAGCATAACCGGCAAGTACAGTAAATGCATGACCTTGAATTTCATTGCTGTATTGAGCAGTAGCTTCAAACATGCGAGTAGTGTTAAATTGATTTTCGCGTTTTGCAATACCACCAAATTTTTCTCCGTCTAATGATGTGGATGGTTGATATTCTGCTCCCGAACCATTCCAATATTGATAAGAACCAAATGCACTGATGCGTAAGCCGGAAATAGGTTTCAAGGTTGCACGCATGCTACCTAAGAATGTTTGATCAGTCCATACTTGAGATATTTGATTGATAATAGCCACAGGATTTGAGAAACCACTCTTTTCCTTATATTGATAGTAACCATCGTATTTTGCATAATCAGGGTCACTTGGATCTGCATAAATCGGAAGCGTTGGATTGTGTTTCATTGCTTGTTGATAAGCAGAGTGCCAAACCTTGTCTGAATTAGTCTTTGCGTAAGACACATCATAGTTAAATTCCAATAAACCATTTAAAGCATGTTGGTTTACGTTAGCGCGTGCCATGATTTCTGAATAATTAGAATTTTTGGCAAGACCTTCGTTCAATTTGTAGTTTAAAGAAGCGCGATAATCAACATTTTTCATACCACCTGACAAAGCGATGTTGTGCTCAGTAGATACCGGTACACGTGTGATTTCTTTATACCAATCAGTATCATAACCATAGTCTAAACCTCCGGCTTCTACATATTCTTTAGCATTCATCAAGTTTATCTTTCCGGCAGTGTTGGCAGTGCTTACACTTCCGTTATATTCCACTTGAGTCTTTCCTTCTTTACCTTTTTTGGTAGTAATAATAATCACACCCGCATTCGCACGTGTACCATAAATTGCTGCTGCAGAACCGTCTTTCAATACGTCCATTGACTCAATGTCATTAGGATTGATTGTGTTCATACTTGCACCCGGTACACCATCAATGATGTAAAGAGGAGTAGTAGAACCGGTCAAAGAACCTGTACCACGAATCTGAACATTAAAACCACGGTCGGTAGGGTCACCACCACCGCTTTTTGACATTGTCAAACCGGCTACCTTACCTTGAAGCAAACCTTCAGCACTATTAAAAGAGCCTTTATTGAAGCTCTCTGCTTTTACTGAAGCTACAGAACCGGTAATCTCTTTCTTGGTTTGTGTACCATAACCCACTGCCACCACTTCATTCAAGGCTACTGCACCTTCTGATAGGGTAACAACAATGTTGGTACGGCCTTTTAAAGCGACTTCTTCTGTGTTGTAACCAATGTAACTTACAACTAATGTGGCATTTTCCTGAACACTCAAGGTAAAATTACCATCAATGTCAGTGATAGTACCATTAGTAGTACCTTTCTCTAAAACACTCGCGCCAATCACACCAAAGCCGGTGTTGTCTTTGACGTGACCGCTTACAGATACTTTCTGTGCATAGGCAGACATGTTCAGCAAAAACATTGCTGAAAGAATGCAGCCTATCAAGCGTCTCGTTTGTTTTCTCATTGTGAATAAGATTTTTTAAGATTAGTAATTATGATTTGGTTAAATTATTTTTCTTTTCCTTCTTTAATCAACACTACACTTACAGCTCCCAATATCAATAACACACCGGCTGCTACCAACATGCCTACTTGAGAACCTACACATATATATTTAAGGATAGCACCACCAATCAATGCGGCTACAATCTGAGGCAAGCATATCGTACAATTAAACAATCCAAGATAGTAACCCATATTGTCCCCTTTCAAGGAGTTGGTCAAAATCGTGAATGGCACTGCCAACATAGCCGCCCATGCTGCACCGATGAATGCGTACGAAACAAGCAATACATATTGATTAGCAATAAATAATGTGGAGATAAATCCTAATGCACCAACAATCAATGAGATAGCGTAAGCACCTTTGTTGTGGAATTTCTTTTCTAAAGCAGGCATCACCAATGCCCAAAGCATGGAGCCAACCGCTTGAATAGCGAAGCAAACACCCACCCAGTTACCTGCG